>CAYZZR010000025.1:0-2283 GCA_964482775.1 uncultured Tissierella sp.
AAAGATATTCCTATTGAAGCCTGTGTCCTTACAATTGCTGACTCCTATGATGCGATGACCACTGATAGACCTTATAGAAAGGCTCTTTCTGCAGATGAGGCCCTTGAAGAAATTAGAAAAAATGCAGGCACTCAATTCCATCCAGAATTAGCAAATAAGTTTATTTCCTTAATGAATCATTAGGAGCTGAATCTATGTTTATAGAACCTACCTTCTTATCCTTATTTATAGCTAAGTTAAAGGGTGGAAAAATAAGAGATTTAGAAAAAGTACATATTAAAGGTTGGTATTTGTTTATTTTATCAGCTTTGTTACAAGCTGTTATTTCCTTGGTAAAGAAATATAACATACCTAAGTTGAACGATTTTATAGGAAACTACTTTATTTATCTTATAGGTATTTCATATTTGCTTATGATGATCACAGTTTTATTAAATATAAAGAAATCCTATATGAAGATATTTTTAATAGGGATAATACTAAATTTTATAGTTATTATAGGAAACAACGGACAGATGCCAGTTTCCTTAAATGGACTAAATGGAATTAAAACAGAAAGCGTATTGCCTGAGAGGGAATTTGATATAAAGCATAGAGCAGTAACTAAGGATACTAAATTTGTATACTTAGCAGATATAATACTGGTACCAAAGCCTTACCCCTTACCTAAAATACTAAGCATTGGTGATGTTTTTTTAATAGTTGGAAACTTTTTGTTTTTTCAAGAAGAGATGATTATAAATAAGAAGAAGCTAGAATATCCCTCAGTATCTTAGTATATTTATAACGAGATAAAAGGTCTCCCGCCTCTACAAGTGGGCGAGTATCTATTAACCCAACGAGGTGGTGAGTCATATTCTCCCACCTCGTTGCAGTGGTGTGGGGAAATTGCTACGCAATTTCTTCCGATACTTAAAGAGCTTTGGGATATTTGTATTAATAGAAAGCAAAGAGAGGTGTCGTATGTATTTAGATGAATTAATAGAATCCCTAATTATTAGAGATAGTATAAATTACAAGAAGAATTTAGAGGTCAAAGGTATTGCTTATCATTCTGCAAAGGTAGAAGAAGGTTTTTTATATGTTGCCATAAAGGGATATATTACAGATGGTCATAATTATGTGAAAAGTGCTGAGGAAAAGGGGGCAGTGGCAGTAATTGTAGAAGATTTTGTAAAAGATTGTAGCTTGCCTCAAATCAAAGTTGAAAATTCAAGACTTAGCTTGTCTAGATTAAGTGCTAAATACTATAAGAACCCATCTAAAGATATGAAGGTAATAGGGGTTACAGCTACAAATGGCAAGACGACTACTAGCTATATGTTAAATCAAATATATGAGAGTATAGGATATAAAACAGGATTGGTAGGTAGTGTTATCAATAAAGTAGGAGAAAGGTACGTTCCATCAGAGCTAACTACTCCTGAAAGTTTGGATTTACAAAAGTTATTTGATCAGATGAGAGATGAAAGTATAGATAGAGCCATTATGGAGGTTTCATCATCTGCTTTGGAGCTATATAGGGTTAATGATGTTGATTATGATATAGTATCCTTTAACAACTTTAGTAGGGAACATATAGATCAGCATGGATCCTTTGAAAAATATTGGGAGGCAAAATCTAGCCTGGTTAGAGGAGCTAAAGCCGATAGCTATGCATTGCTAAACATAGATGATGAAAATATCAGGACCCTTGTTGATGATACTAAGGCTAAAGTCATAACATACTCAACAAGTAGCAATAAGGGAATGATATATCCTAAAAATGTTGAACTTGATCGAGGTAGAGCTAGATTCACAGTTGTAATTAGAGAAAGCTTTACAGCCTTTGGCAAAACTATTAATGAAGGTGAATTTGAATTGGTTCTAGGAATTCCTGGCCTACACTCCTTAGAAAACGCCATGGTTGCTACAGCAATAGCATTGACAGATGGCATAGAAATAGATGTAATTCAAGGTGCCATGTTAAAGTTCAAGGGAGTAGAACGCAGATTTGAATATATTTATGAAAATGACTACCTTATTATAGATGATCATTTTGCAAATTTAAAAAATATACATGTTAGCCTAGAAACATTGAGTCGAATACCATGTAACAAACTTCATTTAATCTATGCAATAAGAGGAAATAGAGGGGTTACAGTAAACAGGGAGAATGCGGAGGCTTTGGTTGAGTGGAAGGATAGACTCGATCTAAGAGAAGTGATTGGAACAAAAAGCATTGGTAATGTAACGAGCAAGGATACGGTTTCTGATGAAGAGGAGAAGGTATTTACAGAGATT
>CAYZZR010000025.1:2293-18206 GCA_964482775.1 uncultured Tissierella sp.
GCTGGAGTAAAACTTACATTATTTGATAGATTAGAAGATGCTATAGAGTATTCTCTTGGAACTACAGAAAAAGATGATATAGTATTATTAGCAGGCTGTCAGGGAATGGATCATGGTGCTAAAGTAGCCCTAGACTATATTCATGAGCACAATCCAAGCATTGAAGTTAAAGATTTGTATAAACCATTAGAACGTAGGGTTGCCTTGTAGCATAGGTCTATGGGTTAAGATGAAAAATATATTTTGAAATTTGCTTAATTATGGTAGACTATAGTAGTGTAATGAAATATGTTTATTTTGAGGGGGAAGTAAGTTGGATCTTAAATCTAAGATAAGAGAAATTGAAGATTTCCCAATAACTGGGGTTAGTTTTAAGGATATTACTACATTAACAAGGGATAAAGAAGCATTCAGGCAAGCAGTCAATCTTATAGTAGAGGACTTAAAGGATAAAAATATAGACTATATTGTCGGACCAGAAGCAAGAGGTTTTCTATTTGGTGCGGCTGTAGCCTATGGTCTGGGTGTAGGATTTATTCCAGTAAGAAAGCCTGGAAAGCTACCTGCAGAAACAGCAAGCTTTGAATATGAACTAGAATATGGGAAAAATACTTTAGAAATCCATACAGATGCAATTGAGAAGGGTAATAGAATAGCTATAGTAGATGATTTGTTAGCTACTGCTGGTACTGTATCTGCCGTAGCTTCATTGATAGAATCACTTGGTGGAGAAGTTATAGCCCTAGAATTTATCATAGAATTGGAAGAGTTGAAGGGTAGAGATAGATTGAACCAATACCATATAAATACCTTAGTGAAATATTAAGTAAACGTCGGTTTTTGCCGACGTTTTTTTAAGTTTAAAATTTTGGTTGTCATTATGAAAACTTGTGGTATATACTATACGAGAGAGATAAATAAAAGTAAAGCGCCAGAACCAATTTGGTTGACGAGGGTTGGAGTTATCGAAAATTCGGCGGATACTCCAAGGGCTTCACAGTCCAAGAATTTTACAAAAACTAGAAGCAATTCTAGAACAAAGAAAATTTGCGTGATATCTCTCTTTTCTAAAAAAAGGAGGATGTATATGTGTGGTATAGTTGGCTACATTGGTAGCAAAAATGCAAGTGAAGTGGTAGTAGAAGGTTTAGAAAAATTGGAATATAGAGGCTATGATTCCTCAGGTCTTGCAGTTGTAAGTGATGGGAGAATATTTCTTAGGAAATTAGCTGGAAGGCTATCAAATCTAAATGAAAGTATAAATAAGAATCCTATAGAGGGTTCTATAGGGATTGGTCATACCAGATGGGCTACTCATGGTGTTCCCTCAGATATAAATTCCCATCCTCATACAAATGAGGCTGGAAACATTGCAGTAGTACACAATGGAATAATTGAAAACTATATGCAACTTAAAAAGGAACTTCTTGAAAAGGGTTATAAATTTTCATCGGATACCGATACGGAGGTAATCCCTCATTTAATCGATTTATATTATGATGGAAATTTATTTGATGCTACTAGAAAGGCAGTAGAGAAATTAAAGGGAGCCTTTGCCTTGGCTGTAATATCAAGTGAGAATCCGGACGAAATAGTTGTAGTTAGAAATGAAAGTCCCTTGATCCTTGGTATAGGTGATGGTGAATTGTTTATTGCATCTGATATACCTGCTATTTTAAAAAGAACTAGAAAGGTCATATACCTTGAAAATGGGGATGTGGTTAAGCTAGATAGAAGTAGCTATAGTATATTTGATAAAGACTTAAACCAAGTAAGTAGAGAAATTAAGAATATTTTGTGGGATGTTGAAGCTGCAACAAAAGAAGGCTTTGATCACTTTATGCTAAAGGAAATCTATCAACAACCTCAAGCCATTAAGGATACTCTTTTTAGAAGATTAGATAAAAATGGTCAAATCTATCTTGATGATGTTCACATTTCTAAAGAAGCCTTAGAAAAGATAAACAAAGTATATATAGTAGCCTGTGGTACTGCCTATCATGCAGGCCTTGTAGGAAAGTATCTTCTTGAGCAATTCTTAAGAATAGGGGTTATTGCTGATATAGCATCAGAGTTTAGATACAATGATAATTTAATAGATGAAAAAACATTGATTATTATTGTAAGCCAATCTGGAGAAACAGCAGATACTTTAGCTGCCTTAAGAGAAGCTAAATCAAAAGGTGCAAGAGTATTGTCAATAACAAATGTACTTGGTAGCTCAGTAGCTAGGGAGTCGGACGATATTGTCTATACTTGGGCAGGACCGGAAATTGCTGTGGCTTCCACAAAAGCATATACAACTCAGCTTGTAGCCTTCTATATGCTAGCTTTGTATTTTGGTAAACTTAAAGGCAGTTTAGAGGATGCTCTATACAATGATATATTAAATGAATTAAAAAAACTTCCTGAAAAGGTTCAAAAAACTATAGAAGCTTCTAAAGATGAAGCTAAAATAATAGCAGAGATAATTAAAAACCAAAGATCTCTATTTTATATTGGAAGAGGGTTAGATTATTATACTTCCCTAGAGGCAGCTTTGAAACTCAAGGAAATTTCATATATTCATGCTGAAGCTTTTGCGGCAGGAGAGCTTAAGCATGGTTCAATAGCCTTAATAGAAGAAGGTACACCAGTTATTGCAATTGCTAGTCAACAAAGCCTTTATGAAAAAAATATATCTAATATTAAAGCAGTAAAGGCAAGAGGAGCATATGTAATAGGAGTCACAAGACATAGAAATACAGATTTGGAATCAGTATGTGATAGGGTAGTGTATTTAGAGGAAAGCTTTAATATATTTATGCCTCTGATATCAATAATTTTACCACAACTCTTAGCCTATTATACAGCCTTAGTAAAAGGAAATGATGTCGATAAGCCAAGAAATTTAGCTAAATCGGTAACAGTTGAATAATTGAATTTGATAAAATCAGAGTCTTGTCGGTTCCACAGACTCTGATTTTACTATTTTAATATTCAAAATTAGTTTAATTGACTCAGAAAGATTCAAAATATTTTGGTATTGCATTGACATTGGAATAACATAATGGTATTATGAAATTAAGTTCCGATTTAACAACAGTAGTTCCGAATGGTGGAACTAAATCAATAATCTAGGAGGGATTATTTTTATGAATTTACCAAATAAAGTAACAATTTGTGAAGTAGGACCTAGAGATGGATTGCAAAATGAAGATAAAATATTATCAGTGGAAGAAAAAATAGAAATTATTGATGCACTATCTGATGCAGGCTATAAAGTTATAGAGGTTGGATCCTTTATGAGTCCTAAAGCGGTTCCGCAGATGGCATCTACAGATGAGGTTTTCAAAGGAATCAATAGACATGATGGTGTTGAATATAGAGCGCTTATAGCAAATGTAAAGGGTGTTGAAAGAGCTATTGACTGTGGTTGCAGGAAGGTTAAGATGAATGTTTCAGCTAGTAGAGCGCACAATTTAGCTAACTTAAATATGACACCAGAGGAAAGCGTTGCTAAGTTTAAGGATGTTGTTGATATGGCATTGGCTAATGGTCTTGAAATATCTGGATCAATTTCTATGCCCTTTGGCTCTCCTTGGGAGCACAACATTCCTATAGAAGATGTAAAGACTATTGTTAAAGCATACCTTGATGTAGGCATCAATGAAATATCCCTATCAGATGCCTCAGGCATGGCTGTTCCAAATCAAGTATTTGAAATGTGCACAGAGTTAAAGAAGGAATTTCCACAAGTAAAATGGATTCTTCATTTCCATAATACAAGGGGAGTAGGAAATGCAAACATTCTTGCTGGACTTGAAGCTGGAGTTACATGGTTTGACTCTTCCTTTGGAGGGTTAGGGGGGTGCCCTTTTGTACCAGGTGCTGCAGGAAACGTAATAAGCGAAGATGTGATTCACATGCTTCATGAAATGAAAGTTGAAACAGGTATTGACTTAGATAAAGCTATTAATGTAGCAAAAAGGATGAGAGAAATAGTAGCTCATGATCTACCTGGTTATATATTAAAGGCTGGGAAAAGTAGTGATTTAATTAGATAAAATATCTAATATTAATATAAGAAGAGAATAAAGGAGGCCTACAAATGGCAAAGGATGAAAGAGGTTTGAAAGTAAAATATCCAGATCTAACAGATGAGCAAGTAGAAGAGTTAGAAGAGGTTTTTGCAAAAGCAAAAGTTGCTCTAAAGGAAATTGAGAAATTTGACCAAGAAAAAGTAGACAGATTAATAAAAACAGTAGCATGGTCAGTAGCAAACAAAAAGACATTTGAAGAATTAGTAGCCTTTGGTATTGAAGAAACAGGTCTTGGAGATTATGTTTCAAGAATGAACAAGAGATTCAAAATTAGAGGCGTACTTAGAGATGCCCTTCGTCAAAAGAGTGTAGGAATTGTAGAAGAAATACCTGAAAAGGGAATAGTAAAATACGGCAAACCAGCAGGAATAGTAGCATCTTTAGTACCAACAACAAATCCTGATTTAACACCAGCAGGAACAGCTATCAATGCAGTTAAGGCTAGAGACGTTGTAATATTTTCACCACATCCACGTTCACAACAAACGACTAATAAGACAGTGGATTTAATGAGAGAGGCTCTAAGAAAAGAAGGAGTAAATCCAGATATATTACAATGTTTAAAGGGAAATCCTAACAAGGCAATGTCAATGGCTATCATGGGTGAGGCAGACCTAGTTATGGCAACAGGTGGTCAAAACATGGTAAGACGTGCATATACAGCAGGAACACCAGCATATGGAGTAGGAGCTGGAAACTCATCAATGGTTATAGATGAAACTGCAGATATAAAAGAAGCAGCAAAGAATACAATGTTAAGTAAAACATCAGACTTTGGTTCAGGATGCTCTGCAGACGGAAACCTTATTATTGAAGCAAGTATATTTGATAAAATGATAGAAGAACTACAAAATGTAGGTGGTTACTTAGCAAGTGAAGAAGAAAAACAAGCTTTAAGAAATGTTATGTGGGATTCCAAGGGAAAGAGACTTGCTGACACGGTGGCTATAGCACCTCAACAGCTTGCAAAGATAGCTGGATTTGAAATAGCAGATGATAGAAAGTTTATAATGGTAATGGGAGATGGAATTGGTGATGAGCACATGTTCTCACATGAAAAACTTACTACCCTATTGGCCTTATATAAATATGAAGGATTTGACCAAGCACTTGAAATGGTAACAGCAATATATGAAGTTGGTGGAAAAGGACATTCATGTGGAATTTACTCATTCGATGAGGAACACATTCACAGACATGCTCTTAATGCACCAGTAAGTAGGATAATGGTTAGACAACCTAACTCAAAAGCAAATGCAGGATCATTTACAAATGGTATGCCGATGACATCAAGCTTAGGCTGTGGAACTTGGGGCGGAAATGTTATTTCAGAAAATGTAAGCTTAAAGCACTATATGAACTTCACTTGGGTATCCAAACCAATTCCAGAAGACAGACCTTCAGATGAAGAACTGTTTGGCGAATTCTATAATGCAGAATTAGAAAAATAGTATCAAAAAGCTTAAATAGAGGAGGTAAATTCTTGAAAAAATTACTATCTTATCAATTAGTAGAATATTTAGAGAGAAGAGATGTAAAATACGTATTTGGACTTACAGGTCATACAGTAATAGGTTTTTTAGATGCTCTTGAAAAAAGTGAAAAAATAACATATGTATCCAATAGACATGAACAAATAGCAGCAACAGCAGCAGATGGATATGCTAGAGTTACAAAAAAAGCAGCAGTAGTGATGACTCACTTAGGTCCAGGAATGACAAATGCTGTGACAGGTGTTGCAAATGCATCCCTAGATGCTATACCAATGGTAGTTATAGCAGGAGATGTTCCAAGCTATTACTACGGCAAGCATCCACATCAAGAGGTAAATATGCATTGTGATGGTTCACAATATGATATTTACAAGCCTTTTGTTAAGAGAGCATGGAGATTAGATACACCAGAGCTACTTCCTGAAATACTAGATAAGGCTTTTAGATTAGCAGAAGCAGGTAGACCAGGCCCTGTACTCATATCCATACCTATGGATATGTTCTCCAGAGAAATAGATACTGTTCATTTCGAAAGAAGAATAGGAGATGCACAATTTACAGTAAAGCCAGCACTAGCAAGTGAAACAGCAAGGGAAATAGCAAGAAGATTAATTGAATCAGAAAAGCCTTTAATCCATATAGGCGGTCAAGTTGTATATCATGATGCAAGCAAAGAACTAGAAGAATTAGTTGATTTCTTGGATATTCCAGTTACAAGAACCTTGATGGGTCAAGGTGGAATATCTGATAGACATCCTTTGTTAGTTGGAATGACAGGTTTCTGGGGAACATATTTTGTAAATGGAAAATCCTCAAGTGCAGATTTAATACTAGCAGTTGGAACTAGATTAACTGAAGCAGATTCAAGCTCATGGTATGAGGGGGTAACCTTTAGCAAAAACTCCAAATGGATTCAAATTGATATGGATGCTCAAGAAATTGGAAGAAACTATCCAGTAGAAATAGGTGCTGTAGCAGATCCAAAGCAGGCATTAAGAGCCATACTAGAAGCAGCAAAAGAATTGAAACCAGAGGGTATAAATAGACCAGAATTAAGAAAAGAAATATTGGAATATAGGACTAAGTTTAAAGAGCAAAATAGAGAAATATCAGAGGATTCAAGATATCCAATGACTCCACAAAGAATACTAAAAGATGTAAGAGAAGTATTTCCTGAAGATGGACTAATCTTTACAGATGTTGGTTGGAACAAGAATGGTGTAGGTCAACAATTTGATATAACTAAGCCAGATACAATCTTCCATCCAGGTGGTTTAGCAACAATGGGATTTGGTTCAGCAGCTATACTAGGAGCAAAGTTAGCAGCACCAGATAAAAAGGTAATTACTCTTATTGGAGATGGTGGATTTGGAACAAACCCATCAGTCCTAGCAACAGCAGTAGAGCAAAACATTCCAGTAGTATGGGTTATAATGAATAACGGTGCCTTTGGAACAATTGCAGGACTTACTGCAGGAGCTTATGACCACACCTTTGGAACTATATTTAATACACCAGATGGGAAACCATACAACCCAGAATGGGCAGAAATAGCGAAGGCATATGGGGTAAAAGCAAAGAAGGTAACAAATGCAGATGAGTTTAAGGCTGTATTTGAAGAAGCAATAAACTCAAATGTGCCATATCTAATAGATGTACCAATGGAAAATATCCCTGTACCAACAGATGGAATTTGGAATATCAATGATATTTACAAACCAAAGGAAAATGTAGTAGAAGGTAGGCTTGTAGGGGGAGAGGCAATTAGATCCGCTCACGTAAATACAAGCAAATAAATTTTCTAAATCTTCGAGGAAACTCCTTGAATTTTCTAACAATATATGTGGGAGTGCCCCCTGCTCCCTATATATATTCTAAAAATGTATAGTTTTTACTTATAATAAGAGAGGATGGTAATAATGGCAAATAGAATACAAGGTACTACAACATTATTAGGTTTGATTGGGAATCCACTGAAACACAGTAAATCTCCACATATGCACAACACTTCATTTGAAGCTTTAGGTTTAGATCATGTTTATATGGCTTTTGAAGTAGAGGATGGACATATAAAAGAAGCTTTAGATGCCCTAAGAATTCTTAACGCTAAGGGTGGAAATATTACTATGCCACATAAGTCAAAGGTAGTAGAATATCTTGATGAAATATCACCAGATGCAAAGATAATAGGTTCAGTAAACACTATTACCATAGATGAAAACAAGAAGATAACAGGATATAACACAGATGGAAGAGGATTGGTTAAGGCTCTTATAGAAAATGGAGTGGATTTTAAGGGCAAGAAGCTGGTTGTTGCAGGAGCAGGTGGTGCAGCAAAAGCAGTAGTAACTCAATTAGCTTTCGATGGTGCAGGAGAAATAGTCTTATTCAACAGAACACTAAGCTCAGCTCAAGCTATAACTGACAATATAAACAAAAATATACCAACATGTAAGGCAACAGCAAAGGAAATGGACGAAAAAGCCTTAGTAGAAGAAATTAAAGATGCAGCAATATTGATAAATTGTACATCATTAGGTATGAAGGCAACCTTAGATCAAGCAATAGTATCATCAGCAGATCAATTACCAAAGGATCTATATGTAGTAGATATAGTTTATGATCCTGATCAAACTAAACTGTTAAAATTAGCTGAAGAAGCCGGCTGTAGATACATGAATGGTCTCATGATGATGATTTGGCAAGGAGCCATTGCATTTAATATTTGGACTGGTAAGGATATGCCAATAGATTTGATTAAGAAAGAGATATTTGGTAAATAAGAAAGTATAGTAGGCTAATGGTTTCTATAAAATCAATATATATCACTCTATTAGAACGTTATATAATATGTATTTATACATATTGACAACGATATCATTAAGTGATAATATGAGATTAACTTTCATAAACAGGATAAGAGTTCCGAAAGATGGAACTCGACTACAAAATACCTTCTTTTATTAATGTACTTTACAAGTGGTTATAACAAGGTGAAATATACTTGGAGGCTAGTACTTAAAGTTGTATAATAGTAAGAATGAAATTATTTTTTAATATATTTGGAGGTGTGAATATTGAAGGGATTAAAATGGGTAGACGATAACCTAGAGAAGGCTATCATAGGAGTTATGTTGACATTGATGATACTTATAATGGGAGTTCAAGTAGTATCAAGATATGTGTTTAACGCTTCCCTTACATGGTCAGAGGAGTTAACACGATATTTATTTGTGTGGTCTGGATTTTTATCTTTACCATATACAATAAAAGCTGGAATTACATTAAAAATAGATCAATTTTACAATATGCTTCCAGAAGGCCTTAGAAAAGGATTGAATGTTATCAACCATGTTGCTATGATTGTTTTCTTTACTTTTATGTGTTATAGCTCAATAGGTGTTGTAGAATCAGCAATTAGAAGTGGACAAAAAAGTCCGGCTTTAGGATTGCCAATGCATTTAATACAAGTATCAGCAGTTGTTGGATTTGGACTAGCAGTTGTGAGAACTGCACAAGTTTTATATAGTGAAATGAAAACACCAAAAGAGGCGTAGAAAGGAGGAATTATTTTGTCATTAGGATTGTTTTTTATTATATTTACAGTTTTGATAATAGTTGGATTACCAATCGGAGTTGGTATAGCAATGACAGGAGTTGTACCTTCTCTACTAGATAGTAGCTTCGCTGCTAATCCTCAGTTAATTATTAGATCAATGTTAAGTGGTATTGATAGCTTTCCCCTTTTAGCAGTTCCTATGTTTATTATTTCAGGGATTATAATGGCTCGTGGAAAGATATCAGAAAAACTCTTTAACATGTTTGCATATTTTGTTGGAAATAGAACAGCAGGTATGCCAATAGCTGCAATAGTTACATGTCTTTTCTATGGAGCTATTTCAGGATCTGGTCCAGCAACTACAGCTGCAGTTGGGTCAATGACTATACCTATATTAGTTAGCTTAAATTATGATAAAACCTTTGTAACAGCAATGGTTGCAGTAGCAGGTGGACTTGGTGTAATTATTCCTCCTAGTATTCCATTTATATTTTATGGTATGTCATCAGGAGAATCAGTTGGAGCCTTATTCATCGGTGGAGTTTTACCTGGTATATTAATAGGCGCGATTCTTTCAATATATGCTTACTGGTATTGTAAAACAAAGGGTGAAGACAAGGAAAAACTAAATGAATTCGCTAAAAACATTAGAGGTAGAGGATTCATGGGAGTATTCAAAGATAGTTTCTGGGCCTTATTATCCCCTGTAATTATACTAGGAAGTATCTATAGTGGAGTTGCATCACCAACAGAGGCTGCAGTTATATCAGTATTTTATTCATTATTCATAAGTATATTTATCTACAAGACTCTCAAGATATCTGATTTCCCTGCTTTAATATCTGAAAGTATATCAAGCTACACACCAATACTATTTATACTAGCAGCTGCTATGGGTTTTGCAAGAGTACTTATATACCTAAGAGCTCCTCAAATTATAGCAACAGCTATAACATCTGTAGTATCAACTAAGGTAGGAGTATTGCTAGTCATTAATGTATTGTTATTATTCGTAGGTATGGTTATGGATACTACACCTGCAATACTGATATTGACACCAATACTACTTCCAATAGCAAAAGAAGTTGGAGTAGACCCGATTCACTTTGGTATCATAATGGTTGTAAACCTTGCTATCGGATTTGTAACACCTCCTATGGGCGTTAACCTATTTGTTGCAAGTAGTATGACAGATATTCCAATCACTAAGATAGCCAAATCCGCAATGCCATTTATTGTTGGATTCTTGATTGCATTAGTATTTATCACATTTATTCCAGAAATAACTTTATTATTAGTAAAATAATAATAAAGAAAAATAAAATTTAACAACTGAAAGGATGGGTAAAATGAAAAAATCAAAGAGGATAATAAGCTTGACATTAGTACTAGTTATTCTAGCAGTAACTTTAGCAGGATGTAGTGGAGGAGCTAAAGACACTCAAGCGCCAGCGCCAGCTCCATCTACAGGAGAAAAACCAGCAGCATCAGGAGAAAAACTTTCATTTAATCTTGCTTTAGACAGCCCTGAAGACACTGTTACTTATCTATTTGGAGTAAAGTTCTCTGAATTAGTAGCTGAAAAATCAGGCGGAAGAATCGCTATTGATGTTTTCTCTAATGGTCAATTAGGTGGAGATAGAGAAAGTGTTGAAAGTCTTCAGAACGGAGATATAGCTTTCGTAGTACAAAATACAGCTCCACAAGTAAACTTTGTACCTGAACTAGCAGTTTTTGACCTACCAAACTTATTTACAAATGCTCAAGTTGCAAGAACTGTATTAGATGGACCTTTCTTTGACGAGATAGCAGCAAAATATGAGGCAAAGAATATCAAATTATTAGGCTATGCTGACCAAGGTTTTAGAACCATGACATCTAACAAGAAAATAGAAAAAATTGAAGACTTCCAAGGTCAAAAGATCAGAACTATGGAAAACCCAAATCACTTAGCTTATTGGACAGCTTTAGGTGCAAATCCTACTCCAATGGCATTTGCAGAGGTTTATATAGGATTACAACAAGGAACTATAGATGCACAAGAGAATCCTTATGAAGTAATAGTATCATCAAAGTTCTATGAACAACAAAAATATGTAATAAACACTAACCATATACTTCACTTATTATCATTGATATCCAGTAAAACTGTATTTGATAGTTTATCAGCTGAAGATCAAGTGATAATTCAGGAAGCTGCTAATGAAGCTAAGGTATGGGCTAGAGATACTGCAGATAGCAGAGTTGCAGATAGAGTTGAAATAATTACATCAAATGGTGCTGAAATAGTAGACCTAAGTGATGACTTAAAGGCTGAGATGGCTTCTAGAGCAGAAAGTGCATATACACTAATTAGAACATCTATTGGTGATGAATTAGTAGATTCAGTATTAAAAGCTGTAGAAGAAGCTAAATAATAAACTTGAGTATGAAGGATCACTGGTATATAATATAGATAGAATATATTTATATTAACCAGTGATTTTTCGTATTCACAATATTTAATAGAAAGAGTGATATAGTGGTAGAACATATAGACAATAACATAAAATCAGTTCAAAAAGCTTTATCTTTATTACAATGCTTCTGTTTACAGGACAATGAATTAACATTTTCGCAATTGGTTGAAAAAACGCAGTTGCCTAAATCTACCACATCAAGGATTTTATCTACTCTTGAATTTGAAGGTTTTTTAGTGAGAGATGTAGCTACACAAAAATATAGACTAGGTCATACAATGTTTTTATTGGGCTTAGTTGCTAGAGAAAGTATGGATATTAGAACCATAGCTCTTCCATATATGGAAAACATGACAAAGCTAACAGGTGAAACAAGTAACCTTTATATACTTGAGGATTTTGATAGAGTTTGCATTGCGCAGGTAGAAAGTCCAAAGCCAATAAAACAGTTGGTAAAGCTTGGAGAGAGATTTCCTATATGGGCAGGTGCTACAGGTAGATCTATATTAGCACAGTTAGATGAATCAGTTTGGCAAGAAATGGTTAAGGAAATAAAACAGTTTACTGATAAAACATTGATAGACCATGACCAATTTATCTTGGATTTGAAGGAAATTAGATTTAAGGGATATTCAGTAAGTATGGGAGAAAAGTTTCAAGAGGTTGGATGTGTAGCTGCTCCAGTATTTAATGATGCAGGTGTCATAGGTTGTATTTCAATCTCTGGCCCAGTATATAGATTCCCTGAGGATATTACCAACTATGCCAACCTAGTAACTGAATCAGCAACAAAGATATCACGTAGCCTTGGATATAAGGAGAAAAGATCAGCATTCTTAGAATAAGGTTGAAAATTTAGTGCTTTAAGGGCTATTCAATAGAATAGCTCTTTTCTATAAGCTAAAAAGGGGATAAGAATAATGCATTTATATAAGGAAGGAGAAAGAAAAATGATGTCATTAACCATGATATTATTTTGGTTTTCTCTATATGCCTACGTTCCTCAAATGAATTCATACGCAAAGGAAATGGGCGCATCATACAAACTAATTGGATTAATAACTGGTGCCTATGGATTTAGTCAGACCATACTGAGAATTCCCTTGGGAATTCTATCTGATAGACTTAGAAAAAGAAAAATCTTTATACAATTTGGATTGGCTTCAGCTGCTCTTAGTGCAATGATAGTATATATATTTCCAAATCCATATGTTTTACTAATCACTAGACTATTAGCTGGAGTAGCCTCAGCAACATGGGTAAATTTTACAGTGCTCTTCCTAAACTATTTTAGTTCAAATGAATCAGCAAAGGCAATAGGAATAGCAACCTCGAACAGTAAGATTGGTCAACTAATCGCAATGTTTTTAGGTGGAATAATTGCAATGAATTTTGGAGTAAAATATATATTTTTATTGAGTATTGTATCTGGTATAATTGCTTATCAATTAGGCTTTTATATAAAAGAAGATAGAAATGATATAAAGGAAACTAAAGAAGAATCACCAGGATTAATGTCAGTTATAAAAAATAAAAGAGTAGTATTGATCTCCGTTCTCGGCAGTCTGGTGCAGCTAATTGCATACTCTACTACATTTGGATTTACACCTTTAATAGCTTCGAAATTAGGGGCTAATGATATGCAATTAAGCTATCTATCCGTATTGTACACCCTACCGCAAATTTTATTTTCAGTAATTGCAGGAACTATATTTGTAAAAAAGCTTGGTGAAAGGAAGACCCTCTTAGCTGGTTTTATACTTAGCACAATTTTGTGTATAGCAACTCCTTTTGCACCGGATTTAAGATATTTATACATTCTACAACTCTTAAGTGGTATTGGAAACGCAATAACCTTTACTCTCCTGATGTCAATGGTTATAAAAAATGTAGATACTAGTTTAAGAACTACAACAATGGGGTTTTATCAAGCAGTATATGGAATAGGAATGATAATAGGCCCTGTACTACTAGGTTTTATAGGAGATATGTTGGGTTTAACAGCTGGTTTCATAGTCACAGGATTGATAGGACTAATATCAATTGTTTTGGTTATGATGCTTAAAGAAGAACAATTGAACTAAAAAGAAAAAGATAGATGATTAATTTATTTAATCATCTATCTTTTTCTTTATTAGTCTATTGAGAACAGGAACTAGAAAGGCTGCTACAATACCACCAGCAAATCCATTGTTATATAGATTCATCCCAGCATGTAAGGCTCCAGTGTTATTGACCATAGCCACGTGCAATATACCCGCTATGATGCCTGGAATAGTTCCATAGGCTCCTGCTATTGGTGCTAAGGTTGTACCAAATAGGGCTGCAATCACAATACCTGTAGCTGAAACATCATATTTCATAATACTTCCACCTATGAATACACCTAGCATAATAGGAATGCTGTTTTTGGGGTGCTTTCCAAAAGCTGCAAAGCCAACAGCAGTCATAATTCCAGCCATGACAGGCCCATTATATACACCCTTAACCAAGAATACATAAGCTGTTGCAATTAAACCTATAAAGCCCATATTTGCGTAAGTTCCTCTAAAACCAAGAGATTCAATTTGATTGCTCAAACCTCGACCTGAGCGTGAGAACAAGCTTGCATATCCCTTGAAGGAAAAATTATTGCTAATAAATACCACCAGTAATATTATAGAATATGTTGCTAAATTTAAAATCATTATAAAATTACTATACTCAGTAGAAAGTACGCTTTGAGTATCCAATGTATATCCAAAACCACGCAAAAAGGCTGCAAAAAATGTTCCTAAGATACCAGCTGTAAATCCTATATTATATAGGTTATAGCCATCATGAAACTTAAGCATTTGAGCCATCATAGCTGGTACCAAAAAACCTATTAACATACCAAAAAAGATTCCTAAAGGAATGCTTGCAATTTCGAATGAAAAGTATGTCACTACAGGACTTAAGGCTGTTGCAAAGATAATAGGAAGTAAAATAGTCTTAAATTCAATTTTTGCATATTTGGCATATAATAAACCCCCAATAAAAATAGGCCAAATGTTATAAATGTTCTTTCCTATAAAAGCAAAGCCGCCAGCAGTCAATATTCCTGCTATTAGTGGACCATTGATTTTAAGTCCAAGAATAGCGATAAAGGCCATACATACTAGCATAACTAGGGCAGAATTCACAAATGTAGCACCGATTCCACCTACTGCAATATAATCCACCAATAATACTCCGGGATGAATTATAATTTTTATTAATCCATCAGCTATTTCAGATGGACTATCTAAAAATAAGGCAAGAATAATTAATAATAAAGGGTATGTTGATAAAATAAAAAAGTTCATCTTCTGTTTTTCTTCTAATTTTTTTCTTTCTAAGGCCATAGGTCCCCCTTATAATGTTTTTTCACAAACCAAATTATAGCATACTTTAGGGTACTTTTAAATATATTTGTCTAACAGGTAAAAATAATTCATCAACAATTATATTGTCAGCAAATAAACAATGTGGTATAATTTATATGTTGTGAAATACATAATATTTATTAATGGAGGGTTATAATGAAAAAATTAGTTACTTTAATGTTAGTATTTACATTACTAGCAACAGTATTAGTTGGTTGTACTACAAAGGAGCCAGCACCAGTAGAAACACCTGCACCAGTAGAAACACCAGCAGAGACACCAGCAGAAACTCCTGCACCAGCAGAAGCAGGAAAAATTGCAAAAGTAGGTTTAGGACAAAACATATCTATAGCTAAATCAAAAGATGCAGGCGTAGATGCAAATGGTAAAGAAGTATTAGCAGCAGCACAAGCTGATGTTACTATGGCAGCTGTAGGATTTGATGCAGATGGTAAAGTTGCAAGTGTTACTATAGATGTTGCTCAAACTAAAATAGCATTTGATAAAGATCTTAAAGTAACTTCTGATAGAGAAGCAGAAGTTAAATCTAAAAAAGATTTAAAAGAAGAATATGGTATGGTTAAAGCATCAGCTATAGGTAAAGAATGGTTTGAACAAATGGCAGCGTTTGAAGAATGGATGATTGGTAAAACTGTTGAGGAAATCAAAGGCTTAAAAGTAAAAGAAGCTAATCCAACTCACCAAAACGTACCTGATGTTCCAGAATTAACATCATCAGTTACTATAACTGTAGAAAGTTACTTAGCAGCAGTTGAAGAAGCTTGGGCAAATGCAGTAGATGCACCAGGTGCTGAAACTGTAGGTCTAGGAGTAGAAACACATATTGGTAGCTCAAAGGATAAAGGCGTAGATGCAAATGGTAAAGAAGTATTACCTTTAGGTCAAGCAGATACTTATATGTCAGCTACAGCAT
>CAYZZR010000026.1:0-5537 GCA_964482775.1 uncultured Tissierella sp.
ATTCGTTTCACTCATGCAAATTTGGTGTGACTGTATCTGACCTACCTACAACTCCTAACGTCGTTGGGTTAGGTCATAAACTTTCGTAAGCTTGTTCCTCTTAGGGAACCTTTTAAGTATAACACAACATATCATGTAATGTCAACTTATTTATTGAAAATGATATTCATTACTTATTGACGCCTTAAGCAGCCAACTTTTACTATATTACACCCTTTTAAACTTAAAGTCAATAGTTATCTAGCCATTTTTAATTTTTTATTTAGTTCAACATATGAAAATGCCCATTCCTATAATTAGAATGGGCATTTTCATATGTTTAGAATTCATTAATGTGCTTCAGATTCGTCCTCAATATTCTTAGTAATCTTAACTGCTTCTATTAATCCATCTGTTGCTTTTACAACCTCTATCTTTATATCTCCTGAAATAAACTCTGCTCCTTCCTCCACTGGTACGCATGCCTCATCAGCCAAGTTGCAAACCAACCCACCAATTGTATTACCTTTATCTGTTGGTATATCAAAGCCAGTTTTTTTCAATACATCCTTTACCTTTGTAGAAGCAGAATATACCTCTCTACCCCTTTTTACAATATCTTCATAATTATTATTTTGAACTAAAAACTTCAATATAGCAAATACCATACCTATAGCTAATGTTCCCAAAACTAAATCTAACATAGTATGTGAATAAATCAACATTTTTCTTGCAATTACAAATAGAATTAACTCCATAATTGCTTTAGTAGAGTGGTTAATTATCATAAGCATAAGCTCAACACCTACTATTAATACTAATGCATATCCTAAGAAATCTTGAAATATTTCATATGATTCTGATGGCGCTGCAACAAATATTGCTGAAAAGTATCTTGCCAAGTCAATTAATCCTATAATTATACCTATAGCTATTAATACAGTTATTATCATTTCTAAAGCATAAGTTAATTTTTCAAACTTTTCTTCTAATAAAAAGTGTTTCAATTTAGCATCTCCTTAATTATTTTAATATCATTCTAACATTGTTTTTTCTACTTCTTTTCTAAGCTTTTCAATTATTCTTTTCTCTATTCTAGATACTGTCATTTGTGAAATTTCTAAGCTCTTTGCTATAGCTACTTGAGTTCTCTTATTAAAATATCTCTCAACTAAGATCTTCTTTTCTATTTCATTAAGCTTCTCCATGGTCTTAGTAAGAAAATCATTGTTTTCTATTTTTGAAAAATAGATATCCTCTTCTCCAATAAGCTCAGCTAAATTTACCTCTTTATCATCATTATGAGAATCATAAGTAACATCCAATGATTGAGGTGTATATACCTTACTTGCCTCCATAGCTTCTAATACTTCTTCAACAGAAGAATCTAAATACTCAGCAATATCTTCAATAGTAGGTGATCTTTGTAATTGCTGGCTCAATGCTACTTTTGCATTATTAATTTTTTTAGAAAGCTCTTGGATTCTTCTAGGTACTCTAATAGTCCAACCTTTATCTCTGAAGTATTTCTTTATTTCACCAATTATAGTAGGAGTTGCAAAGCTTGAAAACTCAAAACCCTTATCTATATCATATCTATCAATGGCATAGATAAGTCCAATACAAGCTACTTGATATATATCATCATAATCAATACCTCTATTGGCATATTTTTTGGCTAGAATTTCAGCAATATAAAGATGTTTTTCAATAAGAATATCACGGAGCTCTTTGCTTTTATTATTCTTATATTCTTTGAAAAGATTTCTAATACCAGCCTTATTTAAATTATCCATACTTTCTTTATCATAGTAGTTCTCATTGATCATTGACTACCATCCCCTACTCAATATATTTCGTCATTTCTACACCCGTATCACTAAAAATAACTCTATCCATCAATGATCTAATAATTAAAATACCAAGTTCTCTATCTTTAGTTTCAACCAAGTTCTCAGGTATTTCTTCCTTAGCATCTAAAACTTTAATATGCAATTCTTCTTCATCAATTACAAATTCGATGGTTATTTCTTTTTTATCAGTAAGACTAAGAGAGTTTATACAAGCTTCTCCTATTGCCATCTTTATATCTTCAATTTCATCTATATTCATTCCACATTTATTAGCTATAGAAGAAGCAGTAAGACGTACCAAGCTTATATAACTTGCCTCACTTGGAATCTTAATTAATATAGAATCCTTAATCATTATTATCACCTCTAAAAATAAAGAGCTTGTCTAACTCTGTTATGTCAAATAGCTTTTTAATATTAGGCTTAATATTCTGCAAATATATATTATGGTCTGTTTCTTTAACTCTTTTTAAAATTCCTATCAAAGCCCCTAAGCCAGTACTATCTATATAATCTAGCTTTTCTCCATCTATAACTAAATCTGCAGGTTTTTTTTCAAAAGAGCTTAATACATCTTCCTTAAATGTTGCTGAAGTATAAATATCCATATCTCCCTCGGGCATCAATATCCAACTTTGTTCCTCTTCATTAAATAAAACATTAGTTTTAAAAGACAATTTATTACCTCCTAACTATGGACTCTATTCATCTTCTAATTTTATACCAAAAATTATATATTGTAAAGGTAAGTATCTTATTAACTAATGAGAAGGCATTAAATATGCCTTCTCATCTAAACTTCTATTCCTCTAAATATTTAGCTACTGCAACTACCTTATCATCATTCATCTTCATCAAGGTGACTCCTTGAGTACTTCTTCCCATAATAGATATATCATTAGTATTCAGTCTAATTACAGTGCCACCAAGTGATATCATCATAATTTCATCATTTTCATGAATAACCTTAGCTGATATTATATCTCCTGTCTTATCCTTAATGTTATATGTCTTAAGCCCCTTACCACCTCTTATTTGTACCTTATACTCATCAAGTGGGGTTCTTTTACCAAAACCTAACTCAGATATTACTAATAGATATTGGTTTTCTTCAACTAACTCAAAGGCAACTACACTATCACCCTTATTTAAGGTAATACCTTTAACTCCAGTTGAACTTCTACCCATTTCTCTAACATCTTTTTCATCAAATCTAATTGCCATACCTTTTTTGGTAACAAGCATCATCTCTCTATTTCCATCAGTCATTCTAACGCCTATTAATTCATCATTTTCTCTTAGGTTAATAGCAATGATACCATTTTTTCTAATATTAGCATACTGATCTAAACCAGTTTTCTTAACGATACCATTCTTAGTAGCAAATACTAAATTATTTTCAGGATAATAATCAGACATTGGAATTATAGCACTGATTTTTTCATCCTTTTCTAGATTTAATAGATTGATGATATTGGTACCCTTTGCTTGTCTACCAGCATCAGGTATCTCATAAGCCTTCATCATATAGACCTTACCTTTATTGCTAAAGAATAATATCATATCATGAGTTGAAGTAATAAATATGTTTTCTACGAAATCCTCTTCACGAGTGGTTAAGGCTATAATTCCCTTTCCACCTCTTCTTTGAGGTCTATATGTTCCTTCTGGCATTCTCTTTATATAACCAAAATGAGTTAAGGTAATGACGACATCTTCTTCTTCAATCATATCCTCATAATCTATTTCATCAGCAGAAGCCATCAATCTAGATCTTCTCATATCACCATATTTTTCTTTAATTTCTAAAAGTTCATCCTTAATTATATTAAGTACCAACCTTTCATTGGCTAAAATCTCTGTTAATCTATTTATCTCTTTAATTAAAGCCTCGTATTCTTCTTCTAGCTTATCTCTTTCTAGACCAGTCAATCTTCTTAATCTCATATCTAGAATAGCTTGAGCTTGAATCTCACTTAAACCAAAGGTCTCTATTAAGTTTGTCTTAGCTGTAGAATCGTCTTTAGATCCTCTAATTATTTTGATTATCTGATCTATATTATCTAAAGCAATCTTTAGTCCTTCAACTATATGAGCTCTATCTTCTGCTTTTTTTAAGTCAAACTTCGTTCTTCTTGTAATAACTTCTTTTTGATGTTCTAAATAATAATATAGCATTTCTTTTAAATTAAGAACTTTAGGTTCACCATCAACTAATGCAAGCATGATAATTCCAAATGTTACCTGCATTTGTGTATGTTTGTAAAGATTGTTTAGAACAACATTAGGATTAGCATCTCTCTTTAGCTCTATTACAATTCTCATTCCATCTCTATCAGATTCATCTCTTAAATCAGAGATTCCTTCGATTTTCTTGTCCCTAACATATTCAGCAATTTTTATTATTAAAGCTGCTTTATTTACTTGATAAGGAATTTCAGAAACGATAATTCTACTTCTTCCCTTACTATTTTCTTCAATTTCTGCAACAGCTCTTATCAATACCTTTCCTCTACCAGTATTATAGGCACTTTTTATACCTTCCTTGCCCATAATGTATGCACCAGTAGGAAAGTCAGGTCCTTTAATAACCTTAGCTAATCCTTCAATATCTACATCTGGATCATCTATCATCAAGACAATACCATCAATAACTTCACGTAAATTATGAGGTGGAATATTTGTAGCCATACCTACAGCTATACCTGAAGAACCATTAACCATTAGGTTAGGAAATCTACTAGGTAGTACAACTGGTTCTTGAAGGGTTTCATCAAAATTTGGTTTGAAATCAATAGTATCCTTCTTTAAATCTCTAAGCATCTCTGTAGTCAGTTTAGCCATCTTTACTTCAGTATAACGCATGGCTGCTGCTCCATCACCATCTACTGAACCAAAGTTTCCATGACCATCTACTAGTAAATATCTAGTGTTAAAATCCTGTGCTAATCTTACCATTGCTCCATAAACAGAACTATCCCCATGTGGATGGTACTTACCTAGTACGTCCCCAACTACTCTGGCTGATTTTCTATATTGTTTATCTGCACCCATTCCTAAGTCATCCATAGCATAAAGAATTCTTCTATGAACAGGCTTTAAACCATCTCTTACATCTGGGAGGGCACGGCTAACTATTACACTCATGGAATAATCCAAATAGGATTTCTTCATATCGTCTTCAATTTTAATATCTACTAGTCTATCATTTTGTTGTTCATCCATGTTATCCCTCCTATACGTCTAAATTCTTTACATATTTTGAATTGTCTTGTATAAATTCACGTCTTGGTTCTACCTTATCTCCCATAAGGGTTGTAAATATATCATCTGCGTTTACATTATCCTCTACATAAACCTTTAGGAGTGTTCTTGTTTCAGGATCCATTGTAGTATCGAAAAGTTGATCTGCATTCATTTCTCCAAGACCCTTGTATCTTTGAATATTGTAATTTGTTCTTCCTATTTCATTTAGTAAATCATCCAATTCTTCATCACTGTATACATAATACTCCTTCTTACCCTTTGAAACCTTGTACAAAGGAGGCTGTGCTATATAAATATGACCTTGGTCTATAAGCTCCTTCATATATCTGTAGAAGAATGTTAATAAAAGGGTTCTAATATGTGCACCATCAACATCGGCATCGGTCATGATAATTATTTTTCCATAACGTAGTTTTTCAATATTGAATTCATTTCCAA
>CAYZZR010000026.1:5547-18194 GCA_964482775.1 uncultured Tissierella sp.
TCCGTTTAATTCCTCGCAAGCACAAGAACTACGAAATATACATTCTACACATGGACTATCGCTTTTAACTACTTTAAGACGCAGTTTTATATCAAATTCTTCTCCAATACCAGTTCCAAAGGCAGTAATCATTGCCTTTATTTCTTCATAAGCCAATATCTTATCAACTCTTGCCTTTTCAACATTCATTATCTTGCCTTTTAAAGGTAAAATTGCTTGGTATCTTCTATCTCTACCTTGCTTAGCACTACCTCCCGCAGAATCCCCTTCGACTATGTAAATTTCAGTCTCGGATAGTTCACTGGATTGACAATCAGCAAGTTTTCCTGGAAGTGGTGTATTATCAAAAATACTTCTCTTTCTTGTTAAATCTCTAGCACGTCTTGCAGCTTCCCTAGCACGTTGAGCATTTACTGACTTTTCTAGTATTACCTTACCATCCTTTGGATGTTCTTCTAGATATATGGTTAAATATTCATATACTAATGATTCTACTATGCTTCTAGTTTCACTATTTCCAAGCTTACCTTTAGTTTGACCTTCAAATTGAGGTTCAGGAAGTTTTACAGATAAAACTGCTGTTAGGCCTTCTCTAACATCCTCACCACTTAAATTTTCTTCCTTTTCCTTTATATGATTATATTTTCTACCATAATCATTGATGGCTCTTGTTAAAGCAGTTCTCAAGCCAGATAAATGAGTACCACCATCGATAGTATTTATATTATTAGCAAAGGTCAATACAGTTTCTGAATAGGAATCAGTATATTGCATAGCTAATTCAACTGTAGTATTGTCTTTAACATTTTCAAAATATATAACATCCTTGTGAGTAGGAGTTTTTTTCTTATTTATATATGATACGAAGGATGCAATACCACCTTCATAATAAAATTCCTTCCTGGAATTAGTTCTGTGGTCTTCAAGTATAATCTTTATTCCCTTATTCAAGAATGCCATTTCTCTAAACCTTAATTCTAATGTTTCAAAAGAAAAATCAACAGTATCAAATATTTCTGCATCAGGTTTAAAATGAATAGTAGTACCTGTTGAATTTGAATTCCCAATAGGTTCAAGAGTACTAGTAGCAACCCCTCTTTCAAATTTTTGCTCATATTCTAATCCATCACGTCTTACCCTTGCAACAAGCCATTCACTTAGGGCATTTACAACTGAAACACCTACTCCATGAAGACCCCCTGATACCTTATATGCACCATTATTAAACTTTCCACCTGCATGCAAAATAGTAAGTACTGTTTCAACAGTAGATTTTCCAGTCTGTGGATGAATCTCAACTGGTATTCCACTACCATTATCCTCTACTGAAACCGAACCATCTTCATAAATATTTGTTATTATGGTATCACAAATTCCAGCTAGAGCCTCATCTATACTATTGTCAACTACTTCATAAACCAAGTGATGTAGTCCTTTAGGTCCTGTAGAGCCAATATACATACCAGGTCTTTTTCTTACTGGATCAAGACCAGTTAATACTTGAATATCACTGGCTGTATAATGTCTCCCATTGTTTTCATTTATTTCATTATTCATTTGTTTCCCTCCTACCTAAATCCTGCCTACTGCATAAGGATGTAGATGATATATTTGATACATATAATCTAATATTATTTTTATCTCTTCTTGTATCTTCTCTAGTAATTATGTAGCATTTTATTTTATCAACACTATTCATTAAGTATCCCTTGGATATTAAATCATTTATATAGTTTTGATTATCCATTGAGCTTTCTACATTTTTAATATCTAGTATTGCTAAAATGTCCCTTTTAAGTATAGATACTCCGTCACCTATGTGAATTATCATACTAACACCTTTTCTAAGCTGCCATCTTCAATATGAAAAATTGACTTACTTACATTGTCAATAGTTTTAATGTCAACTGCATCAGTAACTGTAATAAATGTCTGCATTTCATTAAAAGACTTAGTTAAGTGTCTTCTTCTATCCTCATCTAATTCAGAAAAAACATCATCTAAAAGCACTATTGGATAACTTCCTCTATCCTTTTTTATTAACTCAACCTCTGATAGCTTTAAAGTCAAAACAATGGTTCTTTGCTGCCCCTGTGAACCAAAGGTCTTAGCATCCTTATCGTTAATAAATGTAAGCATATCATCTCTATGAGGTCCAATCTCAGTGGTTCCACATTCTATATCCTTACCATTATTGTCCTTTAATAGTTTTAAATACAATTTTTCCATTTCAGCCTTATTATCAAGTATAGGAATATTAGAGTTATATTTTAACATTAATTCTTCATTATTTAAAGTAAGTCTATTATGGGTTTCTCTACATATTTTATAAAGTTCATCAACAAACATCTTTCGCTCTAAAACAATACTTGTACCCATTTTAGAAAGTTGCATATCAAATACATCCAATAAACCAAGCAGATCTCTTTTAAATTTATTAGATCTAAGGATGTTATTTCTTTGAAAAAGCACTTTATTATACCTGCTTAAATTGTAATTATAAACAGGTTTTAGCTGAGAAATTCCCATATCCATAAAGCTTCTTCTCTCAGATGGTCCATCTTTTATAAGCTTAAGATCATCTGGACTAAAAACAATAACACTAAGACCAGTGTTTAATTCTTTATAGTTTTTCAATTCGGTTTTATTCATTCGTATAATCTTAGTTTTTTCTCTATCTAGCTTTAGTTCTATAAATTTATCAAATCTTCCAACAAACACATTAGCTGCAACATAGGCTTCCTTCTTTTGAAAATTGATTATCTCCTTATCCCTATTTGTTCTAAATGATCTACCTGTAGCACACATATAAATAGCTTCAAGTAGGTTGGTCTTTCCCTGAGCATTCTTACCAACAAATACATTAACATTCTTATTAAATTCTACACTAACACTATTATAATTTCTAAAGTTAATTAGTCTAATATTTTCTACATTCAAATACTACACCCCTTAAGGTTATCATACAATAACAAAACTACCAAACTCTTCAATCTCTATTGTATCACTTTTTCTAAGCTTCTTTCCTCTTTGAGTACAAACTTCACCATTGACCTTAACTAAACCATCTGCAATTATGATTTTAGCCTGACCACCTGTTTGAACAAGGGCAGCAAGTTTTAAAAAAGAATCAAGTTTTATAAATTCTGTGGTTATTTCAATTTCATTCATATTTCTTCCTCCAATATTTAGAAGTCATCTTGTGCAAGACGAACTGGTAACACCAAGTAAGTATAACTCTCATCATCCACTCCATTGATAATACATGGGTTTAGACTCCCCATAAAATTAAGTTCAAGTTCATCAAAATCCATAATTTTGATTCCTTCAAGAATATATCTAGAATTGAAAGCAATATTTAAGTTTTCTCCATCCTGTCTAGATTCTAATTGTTCATAAACATCACCTATTTCAGAATTAGATCTTATAACTACTGTACTATCAATTACATTAAGTCTAACTAAGTTTGCCTTCTCCTCCTTAGCTAAGAGTGATGCTCTTTCCAAAGCATTTTGGAATTCTTTTTTCTTAACCACTACCTTGGTTTTATGATCCTTTCTCATAATATCCTTATAATTAAAGAATTGTCCTTCAAGTAATCTTGAATAAACAATAGTATCTCCTATATTGAATATTACCTGTCCAGGCGCCGCACTTATATTTATATCCTCTTCTCTATCTTCAAGTATTTTGTTTAATTCATTTAAGCTTCTTCCAGGAATTATAATCTTAAGGTTAATATCTGAGCTAGTAGGTAACTTTCTTAAGGCTAATCTATATCCATCTAAGGAAACAAATGATATTTCATTGTTTACAATTTCAAGTAATACTCCAGTTAAAGATGGTCTAGTTTCATCCGTAGTAGTAGCAAATACTGTTTGTCTAATAGCATTCTTAAAAAGATCCTTAGGTAATACAAAATTGTCATGCTCTAGTACTACTGGCAAGTCTGGATAATCTTCTCCTGGATTTCCAATAATATTAAACTCTGAATTCTCACACTTAATATTAATGTTATTGTTAACAACTTCTATATATATAGGTGCATCTGGTAACTTTTTAATAATATCTCCAAATATTCTAGAATTAACAACTATAGATCCTGAAGTTTGAACACTACAATCTATAAAGGTTTCAATGCTAATCTCCAAATCTGTAGCAGTTAGTTTTACCTTATTGTCCATGGCTTCAATTAATATTCCGTCCAATATCTGTAAAGTGGTTCTAGAGGATATACCCCTTTGAGCTATGTTAATATGCTTTGAAAGATCTCTTTGATTGATTACGAATTTCATTTCTCATTCCTCCTTAAATATAGAAATAATATAAATAATTATAGTAGTAATAGTAGTAGGGCATGTTATTATGTGGATAAACTATAAAGCCTTTAAAACAAGCTAATTTTAAAGAATTAATAACATGTGGATAGTTTAAAATATTATTAAATTAAATCCACAATTTGATAACTATTCACCCTTTAACTTTTCAATCATATTATCTAGCTTTCTTTTTAAATTAGGATCATTAGCTAGGTCTGTATTTATCTTGTCGCAGGCATGAATTACAGTGGTATGATCTCTACCTCCAAATTCATCTCCTATTTTAGGTAGTGAAAGATCTGTTAACTCTCTAGTCAAATACATAGCAATCTGTCTCGGATACGCAATTGCTCTAGTTCTTTTCTTAGAAGTAAAGTCATCCATCTTAATTTTGTAATTCTTAGATACAATATCCTTTATTGTATCTACAGTGATTTCCATAGGTTTCGAACTAGAGATAATATCCTTTAGCGCTTCTTCAGCTAAACTTTCAGTAATTTGTCCATTTGTTAAGGAAGAATATGCAACGACCCTAATTAGTGCTCCTTCAAGTTCTCTAATATTCGATTGGATTTTAGAAGCAATATAGAGCATTACTTCATCAGAAACATCCAAGTTCTCTACATTTGCTTTTTTGCGAAGAATTGCAACTCTAGTTTCTAAATCAGGTGGTTGAATATCAGCAATTAGTCCCCATTCAAAACGTGATCTAAGTCTATCCTCTAATGTAGGTATTTCCTTTGGAGGTCTATCACTAGAGATAATAATTTGCTTATTGTTTTCATGAAGTGCGTTAAAGGTATGGAAAAACTCCTCTTGAGTTCCTTCCTTACCAGCAATAAATTGAATATCATCCACTAGAAGTACGTCAATATTTCTATATTTATTTCTAAACTCTTCATTTCTATATTCACGAATTGAGTTGATTAATTCATTTGTAAATTTTTCGCTAGATACATAGACAACCTTAGAATTAGGATTCTGGCTTAATATGTAGTGGCCAATAGCATGCATTAAGTGGGTCTTTCCTAAACCAACTCCTCCATATATAAATAATGGATTATAGGCTTGGGCTGGGGCTTCAGCAACAGCTAGACTGGCAGCATGAGCAAATCTGTTGCTATTACCTATGACAAAGGTATCAAAGGTATATTTTGGATTAAGTTGAGATCTTTGATTGTTTTCTGATATTTCCTGAACTACTGCATGTCCACCATTTGTAGGTGTTAAGCTATCTTCTCCTGGTATAACAAAATCAATAGTGAATTCTTCATTTGTAACTTGGTTAATGGAATTTTTAATAAGGTTAAAATATCTACCTATTAATATGCCTTTAGTAAAATCATTTGGTGCTCCAAGTACAATTTTATTTTCAGACATACTTATGGGTGTAATACTCTTTAACCAAGTATTAAAGCTAACCTCTGTTAATTCAACCTTTATAACTTTCAGGACTTCCTTCCAAAGGTTATCTAAATTTGATTCCATAAAAAAACCTCCTAAATTTGCTTTAAATATTTTAAGCATTGGTGAAACTGCTTGCAGTTTCTACACACCAGCTGCAACGATGTATTTGCTTCGTTTAAAACTTATCAACATTTTTATCAACAAAAAAAGATAAAATAATTTTTAAAAGACAAAAAATAATTATTAAATAAATGTGGACAAAAATATTAACAACTTGTTAATTAGATTAAAAAATGTTTAAGTATATGATTTGCCCACATAATGAACAGAAGAAAAATGTGGACAAAAACTTAAACAAAACATTAAAAATAGTAAATTTATCTGATATCATACAAAGTTATGCACAAAATATCCACATTCTGTGCATAACTTTGTGGATTTGTAGAAAAATAAAAGTTATTAACATCCTCTTTTATAATATCAAAAGATAGAAATATAATCAACAAGATTATCCACAGTATTCACTACTTGTTAATAACTATTTTGCTGATTAATGTAAATGAAAAACCTTGACATACCATTGACAAATAAATATAATCAATAGTAGTGTGTTATTTTACTAATGAAAACTCTATATTAATATAATAGGTACACATTAAGGAGGTGTTGTTACATGAAAAGAACTTATCAACCAAAGAAAAGACAAAGAGCAAGAGAACATGGTTTTATGAAGAGAATGAAAACTAGATCTGGTAGAGAAATACTAAAAGCTAGAAGAAAAAGAGGAAGAAAGAAATTATCAGCATAGGCCGCAACAGATGTGGCCTTTTTATTACTGAGCACTTCTTCTTAGGAGTTTATAATGGAAAGAAAATTTAGATTGAGAAAGAATATGGAGTTTAAAAAGGTATATAGTACAGGAAAGAATTTTTGGAATCGAAATTTAGTATTATATGTTAGAAAGAACAAATTGGAAGAGACAAGGCTTGGTATTACTATAACCAAAAAGGTTGGAAATGCTGTTACTCGTAATAGAATTAGAAGAAGGCTTAAAGAAATATACAGGCTAAATATGCACAGGATAAAAGATGGATATGATTTAATTTTTATTCCAAAAAAAAATGTAATAGATATATCTTATAAAGAATTAGAGAGTGCAATAATCCATATATTGAAAATTTCGAAAATGCTAAAGGATTAGATGTAAATGGCTAAATTAGCTATTTTTTTAATTAGAATTTATCAAAAATATATTTCAAGATTAACTGGAAAAAACTGCAGATTTTATCCAACATGTTCAGAATATTCACTTCAAGCATACAAAAAATATGGATTTATTAAAGGCTCATATTTATCAGCTAGAAGGATTTTGAAATGTCATCCACTTCATGAAGGGGGATATGATCCGCTTAAATAAGGGGGCTACTAAATGACAGCGTTTCTAGGAAATATTCTAGGATCACTACTAAAATTTGTATATGATATGGTTTCGAGTATAGGAGTAGAGCCAGCTAGTTTCTCATATTATGCTATGGCAATAATAATTACTACTATCTTATTTAAATTGATATTATTACCACTAAACTTAAATCAAGCAAAGTCATCTAAGAAAATGGCGGAGTTACAGCCATTGTTAAAGGAGATTCAAGTAAAATATAAGAATGACCCCCAAACAATGCAGATTAAATCACAAGAGTTATATAAACAACATAATTACAACCCTGCTTCAGGATGTTTAATGCTATTGGTACAAATGCCAATAATATTTGCTTTTTTTGCGGTATTTAGAGAACCAGCAAAATACGCTTTTACTGAACCAGGTTTGTATGAAAGTATGAATAAAACTTTTATTTGGATTAAAAATCTAGAGCTAGTAGATCCTTATGTATGGGGAATGCCATTACTAGCAGCAGCTACTACTTATTTGCAAACTATGACAATGTCTCAAGCTAATTCAGACCCACAAACTGCATCTACAATGAAAACAATGAACGTTATGATGCCAGTAATGATCTTTTTTGCTGCTAGAAGCTTTCCAGCGGGATTAGCATTATATTGGGTAATAGGTAACATATTTACTATAATTCAACAACTTATCTCTAGAAGGGGCATAGCCAAGGTTAAGGAGGAGAAATAGTTATGAAATCCGTAATTAAATCAGCTAAATCAGTTGAAGAAGCGCTAAAGGATGCACTACTTGAATTAAAGTCTAAGGAAAGTGATGTAAAGGTTGAAATCATTGAAGAGCCCAGCAAAGGATTATTTGGTTTAATTGGTACAAAGGAAGCAAAAATAAAGGTAACTCTTGTAAATGATCCTATTGAATTAGCAGACAAATTCCTAACAAAGATTTTTACATCCATGGGAATTAAAGCTACAAACAGTATAAGTAAAGATGATAATATATTAAATGTTGATGTTAGAGATATTACTCCTTCTGATATGGGTATATTAATAGGAAAAAGGGGAAACACTTTAGATTCAATACAATATTTATTGTCTCTAGCTGTAAATAAAAATGGAGATGATTATCTTAAGGTAATAGTTGATTCTGAAGGATATAGAGAAAAGAGAGAAGAAACTCTAATGAGACTGGCTAATAAGATGGCTGAAAAAGCTAAATTCAGTAGAAGACCAGTAAAGCTTGAGCCTATGAACCCTTATGAAAGAAGAGTCATACACTCAACCCTTCAATCATTTGATGGAGTTAATACCTATAGTGAGGGAGACGAACCTTACAGAAGAGTAGTTATAGTTTCAAAATAAATAAGACGACTAAAAGCCCACGAAAAGATTTCTTTGGGCTTTTTTTATTACGAATAGAGGTGATAAAATGGCAGATACAATAGCAGCAATTTCAACAGCTATAGGGGAATCAGGTATAGGAATAGTCAGGCTTACAGGTGACAATTCTATAGAAATTGCAAGTAAGGTATTTAAAGGTGTAAAAACAGATGATATAAGAGATGTTGAAAATAGAAAGCTTACCTATGGACATATAATAGATCATGATATTATAATAGATGAGGTTCTTATAGCTTTTATGAAGGCTCCATATACTTATACTAGAGAGAACATGGTGGAGGTATATTGTCATGGGGGAATCATATCAGTACAAAAGGTACTTGAATTACTTTTAAGAACTGGAGCTAGGCTTGCTGATAGAGGAGAATTTACAAAGCGTGCCTTTTTAAATGGAAGATTAGACCTTTCACAGGCTGAAGCTGTAATTGATATTATAAAATCTAAAACTGATAAAAGCTTTCAAGTATCTTTAAATCAATTAGAGGGTAGTTTATCAAATAAAATAAAGGATATTAGAAATATCTTGTTATCTATGATTGCTCATATAGAGGTAAGTATTGATTTTCCTGATGAAGATGTGGAAGTATCATCTATTAGGGAATTGGAAGATAATGCTTTGGAAGTAGAGGAAGAAATAGCTTCTTTACTTTCTACGTCAGAAAGGGGTAAAATCCTTAGGGATGGTCTAAACACAGTAATACTTGGAAAACCAAATGTTGGTAAATCCTCATTATTAAATGCAGTCCTTAGAGAAAATAGAGCGATCGTTACTGATATTCCTGGAACAACAAGGGATATAATCGAGGAATATATAAATATAGATGGAATTCCTTTAAAGATAGTTGATACAGCTGGAATAAGGGACACTGATGATCTAGTAGAACAAATCGGAGTAGATAGAGCTAAAAAAAGTGTAGAAGAAGCGGATCTTATAATTGCAATTTTTGATATAAGTCGTGAGCTTTCTAATGAAGACCATCAAATTATAGATTTGATTAAGGATAAAAAGACAATTGTCTTATTAAATAAAACTGATTTACCTAATGTTTATGATGAAGCTTACTTTAAGAATTACCTTAAGGACGTTGAAATAATCACAACAAGCATCACTAGTGGTCTTGGGATTGATAATTTGGAAAAAAGTATAAGAAATATGTTCTATAAGGGTGAGGTTGAGATAAACTCTGATGTTGTAATCAATAATGTTAGGCATAAAAATCAACTGGATAAGGCTCTAATTAATATTAGAAGTGTTATAGAGGATATAAAAGACAATGTTCCTATTGATTGTTTAGAGGTAGATTTGAAAAACTGCTGGGAAAATTTAGGTGAAATCTCTGGAGATACTATTGGAGAAGATATATTAGATAGGATATTTTCAGAGTTTTGTATAGGAAAATAGAAAGGTGATACTATGAATGAAGTAAAACACTATATTGCAGATACTTATGATATTGTAGTCATAGGAGCTGGACATGCAGGAATAGAAGCTGCTCTTGCAAGTGCTCGTATGGGCATGAAAACATTGATTATGACCATAAGTCTTGATGCTATTGCTGCCCTATCATGCAATCCAAATATTGGGGGAACTGGTAAGGGTCACTTGGTACGAGAGATAGATGCTTTAGGCGGTGAAATGGCCTTAAATATAGATAAGTCTTTTATACAAAGTAGAATGCTAAATACTTCTAAGGGACCAGCTGTACATTCTCTAAGGGTGCAGGCAGACAAGAGAACCTATCATGAAGAGATGAAAAAAGTTTTAGAGGATGAAGCAAACTTAACTCTAAGACAAGGAGAAATTATAGATATTTTACTAGAGAATGACAATGTTGTAGGTGTCTTAACAAGAACAGGGGCTATCTACAATACGAAATCAGTAATTGTTGCTACAGGAACCTATCTTAGAGGAAGAGTATATATAGGAGAAGTAAATTATTCTTCAGGACCTGATGGAATGTTCCCATCGCTATTATTGTCTGATTCGCTTGAAGAAAAGGGATTTAAGCTAAGAAGAATGAAAACAGGAACGCCTGCTAGAGTTCATAGGGATAGTATAGATTATTCTGTAATGGAGATTCAACCAGGTGATGAAGATATCATTCCATTTTCCTTCTTAAATATGGACAAGAAATTCGATGTTGAACAGGTACCATGCTATTTAACCTATACAACAGAAAAGACTCATGATGTAATAAGAGAAAACTTATACCGTTCACCTATGTATGCAGGTGAAATTGAGGGTGTAGGTCCAAGATATTGCCCATCAATAGAGGACAAGGTAGTTAGATTTTCTGATAAGAATAGACATCAGGTATTTATAGAACCTGAAGGTCTTTCAACTAAAGAGATGTATGTTCAGGGAGTTAGTACTACATTACCAGAAGAGGTTCAGTTGGAAATATATAAGAATATTATAGGATTAGAAAATGTTAGATTTATGAGAAGTGCTTATGCTATTGAGTACGATTCAATTGATCCAACTATTTTAAAGAGAACCTTAGAGCACAAACAAATAACTAATTTATTCTTTGCAGGTCAAATTAATGGATCATCCGGCTATGAGGAAGCAGCATCCCAAGGTTTAGTAGCTGGAATAAATGCAGCTTTAAATATTAAGGGTGAGGAACCATTTGTACTGGATAGATCTGAAGCCTATATAGGTGTACTTGTTGATGACTTAGTTACTAAGGGTACAGATGAGCCATATAGAATGATGACTTCAAGAGCAGAATACAGATTGACTTTGAGACAAGATAATGCTGATTTAAGATTAACTGAAAAAGGTTATAGATTAGGATTAGTTTCAAAGGAAAGATATGAAAAAATGTTGAACAAAAAAGAGTCTATGCAAAAGGAGTTAGAAAGATTAAAAAAGCTTGTTGTTCATTTAACTGACGAAAACATAGAAATTATGGAGAAAATAGGGACAATGCCACCTAAGGCTCCTATTAGCCTTTATGAGCTAATTAGGCGACCAGAGGTAACATATGATAGCACAAAGGATTTAGATTCAAATAGAGAGCATTTACAGAGAGAAATTAGATTGCAGGTAGAAACACAAATTAAGTATGAGGGCTATATAAAGAAGCAAATGATACAAATTGAGCATTTTAAAAAACTAGAGAATAAAAAATTATCTCTTGATGAAGATTATAATCAAGTATCTGGTTTAAGTAATGAAGCAAAGCAAAAGTTAAATAAATTTAAACCTGATTCAGTGGGTCAAGCCTCAAGAATATCTGGAGTATCTCCTTCAGATATAAACGTACTTCTTATATATTTGGAGCAAAGGAGAAGGAGGGAGAAAACTATTGACTAATATAGATACCCTTATTAAAGGAATTAGTGAATTGGAAATAGAGCTAGATAGTACTCAGTTAGATGGTTTTTCCAAATACAAGGAACTACTAAAGGAATGGAATGAAAAGATAAATATAACTGCTATAACAGATGATATTGAAATAGATCAAAAACATTTTCTCGATAGTTTAACTGCTTTTAAGACTGATTTATTTGAAGGAAAAAAGAGAATTATTGATGTTGGGACAGGTGGGGGATTTCCAGGATTACCTTTAAAGATTTCTAATCCAGACCTTGAAGTAGAACTATTAGATAGTTTAAATAAGAGAATAATATTTTTAGATGAAGTAATAAAGGAGCTTGGATTAAAAAATATAGTAGCAACTCATGGTAGAGCAGAAGAATTAAGCATTAAGCCAGAGTATAGAGAAAGTTTTGATATATGTGTTTCTAGAGCTGTAGCATCCTTAAATACCTTGTGTGAATATTGTATTCCCTTTGTTAAAGTAGGAGGATACTTTGTTTCTATGAAGGGGCCAGATGTAGAAGAAGAGCTTGATCTAGCTAAAAATGCTATAAAGCAGCTTGGAGGCAAACTTATTTCTACTAAATTGATTAATATACCTGAATCTGATATAAGTCATACACTGATAATAATAGAAAAGATTAGCCATACTCCGACAAAATATCCTCGTGGTGGAGGTAAGCCAAGGAAGAATCCCTTATAATTTTGGAGGAAAATGTATGAAAATACTTGGGAAATAAAGAAGGTAATCTCTCGAAAAAAAAGAATATTGTACTATCTTAATATTG
>CAYZZR010000027.1:0-17894 GCA_964482775.1 uncultured Tissierella sp.
GGAGTCAAGGACTTAGTTTTAGTTGGTATAAAAACAAGGGGAGTTCCTTTTGCTAATCGTATATCAAAAAAAATAAAAGAAATAGAAAATGAAGATGTTCCCGTATATTTATTAGATATTTCTCTTTATAGGGATGATTTAGAAGAGATAGGATATAATCCTACTATAAATGATAAGTTTAATGGTGTAATTGATGACAAAACAGTAATTCTTGTTGATGATGTTATTTATACTGGTAGAACTGTTAGAGCAGCTCTTGATGCTCTTATTGACTCAGGAAGACCAAACAAAGTTCAACTTGCTGTTTTAGTTGATAGAGGTCATAGAGAGCTTCCTATCCGCCCTGATTATATTGGTAAAAATGTTCCTACATCAAAAACTGAAGTAGTAGGTGTGGAATTTACTGAAATAGATGGCATAGATGAAGTGGTAATAAAAGCAAAGGTATAGGAGTTAATCCTTTACCTTTGCTATTTTTTCGACCTCATCTATTGAAGGGTTTACTATTAAAGTCTTAAAGTTATCATATATTACCATGCCAGGTTTGGCATTATTGGGCTTCTTTACAAATTTCTTTAAAGTATAATCAACAGGAACATGATTGCTATTTTTTCCTCTAGAAAAATATGAAGCTAGTAGTGCTGCTTCTTCTAATGTAGAAGGAGGAATTTCACTTCCTGCAACTTTTATGACAACATGGCTACCAGGCATATTCTGAACATGCAACCATATATCATCTTTATGAGCTAACTTCAATGTAAGATAATCGTTTTGCCTATTGTTTTTTCCAACATAAATATGAAAGCCATCCCTTGATAAATAATGTTGCGGAACTGAAATATTTTCCTTATTCTTTTTCTTATTTTTAGAAGTATCCTTTATATAGCCTTCCTTCATCAATTCCTCTTTGATTTCCTCTAATTCACTTATTTCAGTAGTATTTTCAATACTTGAAAGAACATTTTCTAAATAAGAGATTTCATCCTTAGTTTCTGGAATTTGCTCTAACAATAAGTTATTGGCATGTTTTAGTTTAGAATATTTTTTATAATATTTTTGTGCATTGTCACTTGGAGAAGATTTGATATCTAATGGGATTAAAATCTTCTCTAAATTCTCGTCATAGAAGTTCTCTAATTCTATTTCACCTATACCTTTAGGTATTTTATATAGATTAGCAGATAATAAATCAGCATATATTTTATACTTATCTCTATCTATGCTTTCAAGCAATTCTTGATTTTGTTTTCCTAGTTTACTTTCTGCCCTTTCAAGTTTAACTTGTATTGATTTTCTTATTGATTGTGATTTTTGATTTATTCTATCTATTACATCTGTAGAATGATAATATAAATCCAAAACACTCGATATACTATCTTTATATTGCTTGTTATTTTTTCCGAATTGATTCAAGTCTAGGCTATGAAAGGCTTTAATTGAATTTTTGTCTTTTATATACAATGGTAAATAATGATTATGTTTTACTTTTATCATAGTATCACTAAAGCTATTATAAAGTTCAAGTATATCCTCTTGTGAAAGGCTAAGTAAGGTTCTATCCATATCTAAGGAGGTATCAAAGCAAATCTCTTTGCTAATTAATGGGCTAAGACCTAAAAAGTTATAATATAAAAATTTATAAATGTGAATATTTTTATTTTCTATTTCGATTTTATTACTAAACTCATTAAAATTAACATTAAGTGGATTCAATTTATCTCCAAGTGGTGGATGTTCGTAGATGCTTCCAGGTAGTATCTGTCTAATTCTTGACATCTCACTTGTAACTCTCTTAATTGAATCAATAACTTTCAAAGAATCCTTATCAATTAGAATAATATTGCTATGCTTTCCCATTATTTCTATAATTAGTCTTTTTACTTTAGGCTGACCTAATTCATCTATAGAAGAAAAGTCAATAAAGATTACTCGATCTAATTCATATTGCTCAATATTTAAGATTATTCCACCATTTAAATGCTTTCGTAATAGCATACAGAACATTGGTGGAGAAATAGGATTTTTCTTATTGTAATCTGTTAAATATATTCTAGGATTATTGCTGCTTGCAGATATTACAACTTTATAGTTTATACCTGTTTTATGAATAAATAGCAAAATTTCATCTTTTTCAGGCTGATAAATTTTATCGACTCTACCACCCTTTATTGTATCGTCCAATTCTTTTACTACTGCATGTGTTACTATACCATCAAAAGACATTATGTCTCCTCCATCTATTAGAATAATAATAGTATACCATTTAATGAAGATATAATAAAGATTTGCCTTCTTTTATGGGAATAGATATTAAGAATACTTAACATTTCATAGCTTTACATGTGCTACATCTATATAATGAACTTATACGATAAAGGGGTGGAGAAATTGATAAAAAGCATGACGGGCTACGGAAAAGGTGAATCTAGTAATGACTTGTATAAATTTAAAGTTGAAATAAAAGCTGTTAATCATAGATACAATGATATAATCATAAAAATGCCTAGACATATATCCTATTTAGAAGAAACAATTAAGAAAATTATTAAAGATAAGATTAGTAGAGGTAAAGTTGATGTTTATATTAATCTAGAATATATAAATGAGTCAGCAGTTGATGTAAAGGTAGATATTCCTTTGGCTAAATCATACATGAAATCATTATTGGATTTAACAAGAGAGCTTGAATTAGATGATAATATCAGACTCAATAATATACTTAGTATTTCAGAAGTTATAAGAACTGAAAGAAAAGAGCTAGATGAAGATTTGATATGGGGAGTTTTAAAAATTGCCTTAAATGATGCATTAGATAACATTTTAAACATGAGATTAGCAGAAGGATTGGAATTAAAAAATGATATATTAGTAAAATTGTCAAATATAGAATACTTGGTGAATCAAATTGAACAAAGATCACCATATGTAGTTCAAGACTATAAGGAAAGATTAAGAGAGAGAATAAGTAGTTTGTTAGATGATAACATAGTTTTAGATGAAGAGCGATTGACAAATGAAGTTGTCTTTTTCGCTGATAAAAGCAGTATAGATGAAGAACTTGTACGACTTGCTAGCCATATTAAACAGTTTAGATCTATTTTAGATGAAGATGAATCTATAGGGAGAAAGCTTGATTTTCTTATTCAAGAATTCAACAGAGAAATAAATACTATCGGAAGCAAGGCAAATGATATAACAATCACAAAATTTGTTGTTGATTTAAAAGCTGAATTAGAAAAGATAAGAGAGCAGATTCAGAATATAGAATAAAGGGAGACCAATATGGATATTAAATTAATAAATATTGGATTTGGTAATATAGTTTCAGCAAATAGAATCATATCTATTGTAAGTCCCGAATCCGCTCCTATAAAAAGATTAATACAAGAGTCTAGAGAAAATGGCTTGTTGATAGATGCAACCTATGGTAGAAGAACAAGAGCAGTGATAATTACCGATAGCAATCATGTTATCCTTACTGCTATTCAACCAGAAACTATTGCAAATAGGCTTAATAGTAAAGTTGATACTAATGAATAATTGGGAAAGATGGTGGCTTAAAATGGCAAATGGATTTTTATTGGTTCTATCAGGACCTTCAGGTAGTGGTAAAGGAACAGTTAGTCAAGCATTGTTGACTAACAGAGATGATATAGTATTTTCTATATCTGCAACAACAAGGAAACCTCGTCCAACAGAAGTTGATGGAGAGAATTATTTCTTTTTAACTGAGGAAGAATTTAAGGAAATGGATGCTAATGGCGGATTCTTAGAGTCAGCTTTTGTTCATGCTAATTATTATGGTTCTCCAAAACAATTTGTTTTAGATCAAATTGAAAAGGGAGAAATAGTTTTATTAGAAATTGATGTTCAAGGTGCTTTACAAATTAAAAAGAATTATAAAGATGCTATTTTTATATTTTTATTACCACCTACTATGGATGAATTGAAAAACAGAATAATAAATAGGGGAACTGAAACCGAAGAAGATATAAATAGAAGATTAACAAATGCATTTACTGAATTGGATTTTGTAGGTGAATATGATTTCTTCGTTGTTAATGATAAAGTAGAAAATGCTGTTAAAGATATAGAAGCCATAATAGCTTCTGAAAGATTAAGAGTAAAAAGACATAAGGATATAAAATTAAAAGTAATGAATAAGGAGGAGATTTAAGATGTTAAATCCATCATTAATTGATTTATTGGAAAATGGAGAAAGTAAATATACTTTAGTTATGGTTACATCAAAAAGGGCTCGTCAGATAATAGACGGTGCCAAGCCTTTAGTGGATACTAATTCCAGTAAGCCTGTGACTATAGCTTTAGAAGAATTATTAGAAAACAAATTAGAATATGTTAGTCCAACTGTCCCAAGTATAAAGTAGGTGCAAATATGTTAAAAGGGAAAAATATCGTATTAGGGGTTACTGGTGGTATAGCTGTTTACAAGGCAGTTGATTTAGTAAGCAGACTTAGAAAACAAAATGCAAATATTGATGTAATAATGACAGAAGGTGCAACAAAGTTTGTCAGTCCATTGACCTTTCAAACTATGTCTCAAAATCAAGTTCATACTGAAATGTTTGGGCTTATATCAAACTTTGATGTTGAGCATATTTCATTAGCACAAAAAGCAGATATCATTTTAATTGCACCTGCTACTGCAAACACTATAGGTAAGATTGCAAATGGAATTGCAGACAATATGTTAACTACAGTAGTAATGGCTTCTAAAGCTAAAATAATATTTGCACCAGCCATGAACACAACCATGTATAATAGCCCTATGGTAAAAGAAAATATAAATAAATTAAAAAAATTAGGGCATGAATTTGTAAAGCCTGGAGTTGGATTATTGGCATGTGGAGATTATGGTGAAGGTAAAATGGCAGAACCAGCTGATATTGTTGAATATGTGATCAATAGCTTTGTAAAAAAGGACTTATTAGGAAAGAAGATAGTAATTACTGCTGGACCCACAATTGAGCCTATAGATCCTGTTAGATATATGACCAATCATTCTAGTGGAAAGATGGGCTATAGTATTGCAAAAGAGGCAAGAAATAGAGGCGCAGATGTAGTTTTAATTACTGGTCCTACTAGTTTGATACCACCAGAGGGAATAGAAATTGAACAAGTGGATACAACTCAAGAAATGTATGATGCAGTTGGTAAGTATTTTGATACTTGTGACATACTAATAAAATCTGCTGCTCCACTAGACTATAAGCCGGAGAGTATTAGCCCTATAAAGATAAAGAAGAAAGACGATGAAGATGATCTCTTAGATTTAAAATTTGTTAGAAATCCTGACATTGCTGCTTACTATGGAAAGCTAAAGAAAGATCAAATAATAGTTGGCTTTGCAGCAGAATCAAATAATCTATTAGAATATGCCAAAGAGAAGCTTAATAAGAAAAACTTTGATTTTATTGTAGCTAATGATATTACAGAAGCAGGAGCTGGTTTCAAAGGAGATACAAATATAGTCACAATTATTGAAAAAAACGGTGTGTATGAGAGACATCCAATTATGGATAAGAGTGAACTAGCTGGTTTGATATTAGATAAAGTAAAAAATATTTTAGTAAATAAAGCTAGATAAAATATCTAGCTTTCTCTTTTGCATATAGTTCGAGAAAATTTAACAATCTAAAAGTATGATATAATATTTAAACATCACTTTAATAGAAGTTATCTAATTGAGAACAATTTACATTTTAGAAAGGGCTTGGTTATATGAAATATGCACAAGTAATCATTGACAATAGAGCATCTAAGGTAGACAGACCATTTACTTATACACTAGGCTTTTTTGAAGATATAGCCAAGGTTGGCATGCGTGTTGTTGTTCCATTTGGTAGAGGCAATAAACCGATCAAGGGATTTATTATAGAAATAAGAGAAGATTATGAGTTTGATTACAAACTGAAAGATATAATAGATGTTCTTGATACTGAATCTCTTATCTCAAAAGAATTGTTATCATTGGGGCTATGGATGAGAGATAAGTATTTGTCTTCCTATATTGATGCCTTTAGTCCAATATTGCCACCTGGGGATTATAAAGATATAAATACTTTTATAGAAATAAATAGCACTAGAAATGTGGAACAACTTTTAAATGAGGAAATTGAAATTATAGAATTTCTTCAAAAAAAGGGAATTTGCTTATTAGATGATTTGAAAAAAGAACTGAAAGTTAGAGACATAAGTAAGTATTTAATCAATTTAGAAAAGCTTAATTATATAAATCTAATCTTAGATATAAAAACTACTATAAATAAAAAATTTGAAAAATATATAGTACTCAATAAAAATATAGATAGAAAATCAGCTGTTGAAATAATAGGTCAGAGAAGTAAAAAACAACTAGAAATCTATAATTACTTATTATCAAATGGTGAACAACCACTAAATCAAGTAATTAGCTCATTAAATTCAAGCTTAAGTACAATTAAGCAGATGAATATTAAAGAAATTATTGAGATAAACCATAAGGAAGTAAGTCGAAATCCCATAAAAAAGATAATTCCTAAGTATAAGAAATTAAACTTTAATAATGAACAATTAAAAGCTTTTAACGAAATATATTTCTCAATGAAGGAAAATAAACAAGAGAACTTTTTACTACATGGTATAACAGGTAGTGGGAAAACTGAAATTTATCTTCAACTCGTAGAAGAAATGCTTAATGAGAGCAAGGATACAATAATACTAGTTCCGGAAATTTCCTTAACACCTCAAACAATTGATAGATTTGTTGGAAGATTTGGTGATGAAGTTGCTGTATTTCATAGCAAACTTAGTCAAGGAGAGAAGTTTGATGAATGGAGAAGGATAAAGGAAGGTAAGGTAAAAATAGTTGTTGGAGCTAGGTCAGCAATATTTGCACCCTTTAACAACTTGGGATTAATTGTGATAGACGAGGAACATGAAAATACATACAAATCTTCACAGAATCCAAAATATGACTCTATAGAAGTTGCCTTAAAACGTACCAAACTAGAGAATGCAGTCCTAGTTATGGGTACTGCAACACCATCTATAGAGAACTATTATAATTCCCTAAATGGAAAATTTAGACTCTTGGAGATAAAAGAAAGAGCAACTAAAATGGATTTGCCAGAGGTAACACTGGTTGACATGAGAGAAGAGCTTAACAATGGAAACAAGTCTATTTTTAGCTATAAATTGTTAGAAGAATTAAAGCGGAATTTAGATAATAAAAAACAATCGATACTCTTCTTAAACCGTAGAGGCTTCTCTACATTTATATCTTGTAGAGCCTGTGGTTATGTTGCTAAATGTGAAAATTGTGATATTTCAATGACATATCATAGAAACATTAACAAATTGAGATGCCATTATTGTGGTATAACTATGAATCCCCCAAATGTATGTCCAGTATGTAATAGCAAATATATAAAATATTTTGGCATAGGAACTGAGAAAGTTGAAGAAATGACAAAGGAGCTTTTCCCAGAAGCTAATATTGTAAGGATGGATAGCGATACTACTTCTAAAAAAGGTGACTTTGAAGATATACTTGAACAAATGAAGCAAGGTAAGATTGATATATTAATAGGAACTCAAATGATATCTAAGGGTTTAGACTTCCCTAATGTAACTTTAGTTGGGATAATAGCAGCAGATACTACTTTGAACCTACCTGATTATCGTTCGCCAGAAAAAGCATTTCAGTTGATAACTCAAGTAGCTGGAAGGTCTGGAAGAGGTGATATGGCAGGAAGTGTTATACTGCAAACTTATAACCCTGAACACTATAGTATAATGTTCGCAAAAGAACAAGATTATTATAACTTTTTTAATACTGAAATATCTTTAAGAAAGGAATTCATGTATCCTCCATTTATTAATCTGATAAACATTTTGGTATATGGGGAGAATAATTCCATAGTGCATGAAAAAATTCAAAAAATTTATGATATAATTAAAGAACAAATGATTATTCATCATAATGGAGATTTACAAAATTATTTAATTGGTCCAAATCCTGCACCAATTGAAAGAATAAAGAATAATTATAGGTGGAACATATTAGTTAAGGCCTTAGATGATGAAATTGAAGAGTTAAAAAACTTGATAAATAGGGTATGTATATTAGATGAATATAATCTAAAAGATGATGGGATTAAAATAAGTATAGATATTAATCCTAACACAATTTTATAGGAGGATGAAAATGGCATTAAGAGAAATTAGACTTGATGGAGATCCAATATTGAGAAAAACATCAAAAGAGATTAAAGTAATTGATGATAGAATACAAACATTGTTAGATGATATGGTTGATACGATGATTTATGCAAATGGAGTAGGACTTGCTGCACCACAGGTTGGTGTTTTAAGAAGAGTGATTGTAATAGATATAGGCTTAGGACCTATGAAGATTATTAATCCGGAGATAATTGAATCCTCAGGTGAAATTGTTGATGTAGAAGGGTGCTTATCGGTACCAAACTTTACTGGAACTGTAGAAAGGCCTGAGACCATAAAAGTGAAATATTTAGATGAAAATGGAGATGAAAGACTAATAGAAGCTAATGGTTTTTTAGCTAGGGTATTCTGTCATGAAATAGATCATTTAAATGGTGTGCTTTATACTGACAAGGTTATTGAACAATTTGAAGTCTCTGAAGATGAAGATGACTTGAAGGAGTAGATAAAATGAAGGTAATTTATATGGGTACGCCTGAATTTGCAGTGCCTACTTTAGAATCAATATATAATAAAGGCTATGATATTTCTTTAGTTATCACCCAAGAAGATAAACCTAAGGGCAGGGGCAAAAAGTTTCAATATACACCTGTAAAAGAGAAGGCATTAGCATTTGATCTTGAGGTTTATCAACCAAAGAATGTTAATAATTTGGAATCAATAGAAAAAATAAAGAATCTTGAACCTGATTTTATTATAGTTGCTGCCTATGGCCAAATTTTGAAGAAAGAGATTTTAAGTATACCTAAGTATGGATGTTTTAATGTACACGCATCTTTATTACCTAAATATAGAGGAGCGGCTCCGATTAATTGGTCCATTATAAATGGGGATACTGAAACTGGAATATCTATAATGGAAATGGAAGAAGGCTTGGATACAGGTGATATTGTATTGACAGAATCAATAGAAATTGATGAATCAGATGACTATATCACCATACATGATAAGTTATCATTATTAGGTGGAAATTTGATTTTAGAAGCTATGGATCAGATAGTAGATGGTAACGCTAAATTTATTAAACAAGATGATAGTCAATCTAATTATGCTCCAATGATTTTTAGGGAAACTGGTCATATAGATTGGACTTTATCTGGAAAGAAAATATGTAACTTAGTAAGAGGACTGAAACCTTGGCCAGTGGCTTATACTATTTATAATGATGAGATTGTTAAGATTCACAAAACGAAATATATTGCTAGTAAGAAAAGTAGCAATTATGGAGAAATCTTACAGGTGAATAAAGAAGGTATATTTGTAACTGTGTCAGATGGCATTATTATAATTGAAGAATTACAATTTTCAGGAAAAAAAGTATTGACTGTAGCACAGTATTTAGCGGGAAATCAAATAGTAGTTGGTACTGTCTTAAGATAAGGGAGGAATTTATATGTATGGGTATGGTTACGGTGGAGCTGATATAAGTTCGTATATAATATTTGTACTACCAGCTCTATTATTTGCTGGTTTTGCTCAAATGAAAATAAGCAATACATTTAATAAGTATTTAAGGGTGTCAAGCAATACTGGTTTATCTGGTGCACAAATTGCTAGATTAATTTTAGATAGAAATGGATTAGAGGATATAGTTGTTGAAAGGGTAGGAGGTAATCTAACAGATCATTATGATCCAAGAAGTAGAGTTCTTAGATTGTCACAAAATGTTTATGGTGGAAGCAGTGTCGCGGCTATGAGTGTTGCAGCTCACGAGGTTGGTCACGCAATTCAACATTCCGAAGGATATATCCCTCTAATTATTAGAAACAATATAGCTCCAATTGCTAATTTTGGTTCAAGATTGGTTTGGATATTTATTATACTTGGATTTTTAATAACACCATTTTTTATTGATATAGGTATACTATTGTTTTTATCTGTAGTCTTATTTCAACTAATAACATTGCCTGTTGAGTTTAATGCTAGTAAGAGAGCCTTAATTCAATTAGAAAATGGAATATTAACACAAGAAAATTTAAAGCCTGCTAAGTCAGTTCTAAGTGCGGCAGCATTAACATATGTTGCAGCAACCTTGACTGCTATTGGAGAATTGCTAAGAATATTATATATGACTAGAAGAAGAGACTAAAAGGGGGTATTACCCCTTTTTTTTATGGAGGGATATATATTGAATACCAGGGAAATTGCACTAAATATATTACTAGATGTAAATGAGAATAATAGTTATTCTAATATAGCTATATCTAAGCATATTCCATTAGATATGGCTACACAAGACATGAATTTTATTAGAGAATTGGTTTATGGGGTATTAGAAAATAAATTATATATTGATTTTATAATATCTAAGGCCTCAAAGATAAAATTAAAGAAGATTCATCCAGCCATTAGAGATATTCTTAGACTAGGAATATATCAATTAGTTTTTATGGAAAAAGTTCCTGAAAGTGCTGCAGTTAATGAATCTGTTAAAATAGCAAAAAAATATGGACATAAGGGTTCAATAGCTTTCGTAAATGGTATTTTACGTTCAATTAGCAGAGATATAGATGCTTTTACAAAAATCGATATAAAGGATAATGCAAAATATTTATCTGTAAAATATTCTCACCCAGAGTACATGATTCAAAGGTTTATTAAAGACTTTGGCTATAAATTTACGGAAAGTCTCTTAATAACTAATAATTCGAAGCCCTTATTAAATATTAGAGTAAATACTTTAAAAGTTAATAAAGAAGATTTAAAAATACTTTTAACTGACAAAGGATATGATGTTAAATATGGCAATTATGCAAGTGATTGCTTAATAATAGAAAATCCATCAAGAATAACTGAGCTTGACGAATTTAAAAAAGGATATTTTACTATACAAGATGAAAGTAGTATGCTTGTGGCACAAGTCTTAAACCCTAATGAGAATTCTTTGGTCTTAGATGTATGTAGTGCACCTGGAGGGAAATCTACACATATTGCACAACTAATGAACAATAAAGGAAAGATAATCTCCAGAGATCTATATTCTCACAAAATAAAACTAATTGATGAAAATGCAAATAGACTTGGGATAGATATAATAAAAAGTCAAGTCTTTGATGCACTAGATTTAGATGAGGAACTAATAGAAAAAGTTGATTATTGCTTAGTTGATGCTCCTTGCTCTGGATTAGGCTTGTTAAGAAGAAAACCTGAAATAAAATGGAATAGGCAATTAGCAGATATTAGAGAATTAACAAATTTACAATATAAGATACTAGACCTGTCAAAAAATTATATAAAAACAAATGGTATACTAATGTATAGTACTTGCACTATACTAGATGAAGAAAATATTGAAATTGTTAACAAGTTTTTAGCTAACAATCCAGACTTTAAACTTATTTCAATAGAAAAAGAACTTGGAAATCTTGAAAAAATCCAAACTGCAAGTAAGGGCTATATTCAGCTATATCCTAACATACATTCAGTAGATGGCTTTTTTATAGCTAAAATGCTTAAAGAAAGATAGATTAATTCCTTACTTTTATGTATAATATTTAATTGAGGACTGGTGCAATTATGAAACAAATTGAATTAAATAGCATGACATTAGTTGAACTTAAAAGCTATATGAATGAAATTGGAGAAAAATCCTTTAGAGGAGAACAATTATTTTCTTATTTTAATAGAAATATGAAATTGGATATAAATGAACTTAAACAATTTCCAAGTTCTCTTAGAGAAAAAATTTCAAATGAAGATATGATAAATGAAGTAAAGATTTTGAGCGCTTTTAGATCAGAAATTGATAGTACTAGAAAATATCTGAACCTTCTTGAAGATAACAATATAGTAGAGAGTGTTTTTATGGAGTACAAACATGGCAACTCAGCATGTATTTCAACACAGGTAGGTTGTAAGATGGGATGTGTTTTTTGTGCATCTACTAAAGATGGCTTAATAAGAAATTTGAGCCCAGCTGAAATGCTAAATCAAATCTATCTTATGGAAAAAGATACTAATAAAACAATATCAAATATTGTTCTTATGGGTAGTGGTGAACCTTTAGACAATTATGATAACACTTTGAAATTTATTAATATAATTCATGATGAAAAAGGACACAACATTAGTCTTAGAAATATAACTCTTTCAACTTGTGGTATTGTTCCCAAAATATATGATTTAGCAAAGGAGAATTTACCTCTTACTTTATCAATATCTCTACATTCACCATTCGATGAAGAGAGAGCAAAAATTATGCCTATAGCTAGGAGATACAAGTTAAAAGAATTAATGGAAGCATGCAAATTTTATGGTGACTCAACTAATAGAAGGCTGACATTTGAATATACGCTGATAGAAAACATAAATGATGGAGATAAAGAAGTTGAAGAATTAGCAAAGCTTTTAAGAGGGATAAATGGACATGTGAACCTTATACCATTAAATCCAATCAAAGAATATAGAAAAGATAGACCAGAAAGAGCAAGCATAGAAAAATTTCAAAAGAAATTATTATATAGGAATATACCTGCAACGATTAGGAGAGAAATGGGAAGTGATATCAGTGCTTCCTGTGGTCAACTAAGAAGGAGTATTACTGAAATAGAATAATGTTTTGGGGTGATATAATGATTATTGGGGCAGTAAGTGACATCGGGTTAAAAAGAGGTAATAATCAAGATTGCATGTATGCATCTAGAGAAGAAGATTTACCATTATTTATAGTAGCTGATGGTATGGGGGGACACCATGCAGGAGATGTTGCTAGTAGTATGGCAGTTAGTGGTATAATCAATTATTTCAAGGAAAAACAAAAACTCTTAAACTCGGAAGAGCATATTAAAGAGACAATAAAGGAAGCAGTTACAAATATAAATGACATTATTTATTTAAAATCATTAGAGTCACCAGAGTATAATGGGATGGGTACTACAGTTACTTTGGCATACGTATACAATTCTAATATTTATATTGGTCATGTAGGAGATAGTAGAGCTTATATCATTAGAGATAATAAAATTACACAACTGACTGAAGACCATTCTGTAGTAAATGAATTGATTAAATGCGGAACAATAACTCCTAGTGAAGCTTTAACACATCCTCAGAGAAACATGATTACTAGAGCTGCAGGGACAAGCTGTAGAATTAAAATGGATTTTTCCATTTTTAAGTATAGAGAAAATGATATCTTAATTCTTTGTAGTGATGGATTGACAAATATGATAAGTGAAGATTTAATATTAAATGAATTTATAAATTCCGAAGATAGCCAGATAGAAAAATCTCTTAATATTTTAGTGGAAAAAGCAAAGGAAAATGGCGGAAGAGATAATATTACAGTTATTGGAATTAAATTTGATAATGAGGTGTTAATATGATTGGCATTACATTAGGTAATAGATATGAGATAATTGAACAAGTAGGCGAAGGCGGTATGGCAATAGTTTATAAAGCTAAATGTCACTTGTTAAACAGGTTTGTAGCAATAAAAGTGCTAAGGGATGAGTTTACAAATGATGAAGAGTTTATAAGAAAGTTCAGAAGAGAGTCTCAAGCCGCTGCAAGTCTTTCTCATCCTAATATACTAAATATCTATGATGTTGGTGTTGAAGATATTGAAAATAAGAAGATCCATTATATAGTTATGGAATTCATAGACGGATACACTCTGAAAGAAGTAATTAAAGAAAAGGGAAAGCTAGATTATGATGAAACCATAAATTATTCGATTCAAATTGCTGAAGCACTGCATCATGCACATAAAAATCATATTGTACATCGTGATATAAAGCCCCATAATATAATGATAACAAATGACAATAGACTTAAGGTAACAGACTTTGGTATAGCTAGGGCAGTAACTTCTTCAACTGTTACTACTACATCTAATGTACTTGGTTCAGTTCATTATTTTTCTCCTGAGCAAGCTAGAGGCGGATATACTGACGAAAAATCAGATATTTATTCTCTTGGAATAGTTATGTATGAAATGATTACAGGTAAGGTTCCTTATGATGGCGAAAGTCCAATTAGTGTAGCCTTAAAACATATACAAGATAATATTGTACCACCAAGTGAAGTGGATTCAACAGTTCCATATAATTTAGAGAAAGTTATATTGAAATGTGTTCAAAAAACTCAAAGTGATAGATATAATAGTATTGCTGATTTAATACGTGATCTAAAAAATATAAGAAACCCTTTAGCTGAAAAAAAATCACATGATAATGAAATTGATTCAGCTACACGAATTATTCCTGCATTAGATTTTGAAGGGGATGAAGTTATGAATATGAAATCAGAAGATAAGAAATCTAGAAAAGATAAAGATTTAAAAAAAACCAAGAAATCTAAAGGTAGTGGTGGAGTAGTATTTTTAGGGATATTACTAGCTTTTTTACTTGTTACCAGCATATTTTTTGGATACTCAAAATTGAAGGCAATTCTTGAAACGGAAGAGATTACTGTACCTAGTTTAATAGGTAAAGAAGAGGAGATTGCAAAAGCTGAAATAGAAGCTTTAAGCTTAGTATTCAATGTTACTGATAGAGTAAAGAGCAATGATTATGAAGCAGGTGTAGTTATTTATCAATCCGTTGAAGAAAATAGTAAGGTTAAAAGTGGATATCCTATAAATGTAACAATTAGTGAAGGTGCAAATCTTGTAAGTGTTCCATTATTATTGAATAAAACTATCGAAGAAGCAGAAGTATTATTAAAGCAAAATGATTTGAACGTTGGTACAGTAGATCCAGAGTTCAATGATTCAATACCTGAGGGAAAGATTATTAAACAAGATCCTGAAGCTTTAACAGAAATAGGACCAGGCTCAAGAGTAAATATAGTTGTAAGCCAAGGTCCAGAAATAAAGAATGTTATAATGCCAGATCTTATAAATAAATCTATCACTGAAGCTAGAAATGCTTTAGTTGCTATGGAATTAGTAGTAGGAGATGTTACTTCACAGCCAAGCGATAATGTAGAAAAAGATTTAGTAATTTGGCAAAGCTATGAAAAAGGTACAGAGCTAGAAACAGGAACTGCAGTTGATTTATATATTAGTTCTGGCCCATCGAGTTCAAATGAACCTGATCCAAATGCTGAGCCTGGTGGTAATAATGATGTTGATGTGCAGACTCCGATAACATTGACACCATTTGCAGATAGAGAAGAAACTGAAATTAAAATTTTTAGAATTCAAGAAGGTGTAACTGAGACAGTGTATAATAAACGTCACAAAGCTAGTGATGGAAGTTTCGTTGAGACATTAACTTCAAAACCAGGTGCAAGGTTTGATATTTACTTTGACGGAGTATTTCAAGGTTCTATACCAGCATCATTATAAAAGGAGCAATTTAAAATGCTTGAAGGGATAATCATTAAAGGTATAGGTGGTTTTTATTATGTTAAAACAGTAAATGGTGTTATTGAAAGTAGAGCTAGAGGTGTTTTTCGTGATGAAGGAATTACACCTTTAGTAGGGGATAGAGTAAAGGTTAGGATTAGTGATGAAGACAATAGTGGCTATATAGATGAAATTCTACCGCGTACTAACCAGCTATTAAGACCTCCAGTAGCTAATATATCTCAAGCCATTATTGTTATGAGTATAAAGAATCCTGATATAAATACTTGGCTATTAGATAAGTTTTTATTAATGGCAGAGCATATAAAGTTAAATATAATCATTTGCTTTAACAAGCTTGATTTGTCTGAAAAGGAAGTTATTGAATTAAGAGACATTTATGAAGGAGCTGGATATAAGGTCATAATTACTAGTATTAAAGAGAATATAGGGATTGATGAGCTTATAGCTTCTTTGAAGGGGTATATAACCGTATTTGCTGGACCATCTGGAGTAGGCAAATCTTCACTACTAAATAAAATCAATCCCAATTTAAACCGTGAAACAGGTGTTGTAAGTTTGAAGTCTAAGAGAGGCAAGCATACTACAAGAAGTGTTGAACTACTAGAATTAGAAGATGATACTTTTGTTTTGGATACACCTGGATTTAGTTCACTAAACTTAGATTTTATAGATGAAGCTAGTGATATTAAAGAATATTTTAAAGAAATAAACAAATATGGAGCAGAGTGTAGATTTCAAAGCTGTCTTCATGATAAAGAACCGGATTGTGCTGTGAAAGCATATGTAAAAAATGGAGTCATAGATGAAAAAAGATATAGTAATTATTTATTGTTACTAAATGACATAAGGAACATTAGGAGGTATTAGAATGGCTAAAATTGCACCATCTCTTTTATCTGCAGATTTTGCAAATTTAAAGGAAGAGATAAGAAAGATTGAAGATGGAGGGGCGGATTATCTACATCTAGATGTAATGGATGGTATATATGTTCCAAATATTACATTTGGGCAACCAGTTATAAAAAAACTTAGAGAAATTACAAAATTACCTTTTGATGTACATTTAATGATAGATAAACCTGAAAGATATATCAAGGATTTTTATGAAGCTGGATCTGATATCTTGACTGTTCATGCTGAAGCTACTACACACCTTAATAGGACTATTCAAGAAATCAAATCTTATGGAATGAAAGCTGGTGTTTCCTTAAATCCGGCAACAAGCTTGGATGCTTTAGAATATGTTTTAGAGGATATAGATCTAGTGTTGATAATGACTGTAAATCCAGGATTTGGAGGCCAATCATTTATAAATGCAATGATTAATAAGATAATTAAATTGAGAAAAATCATTGATGAGAGAAATTTAGATATAATTATTGAGGTTGATGGAGGAGTTAAACTTAGTAACGCCAAGGAGCTAGTTGATTTAGGTGTAGACTTATTAGTTGCTGGTTCTGACATTTTTTCAGCCGATGATATAACAGAAAGAACAAGAGCTTTTAAAGAACTAATTGAAAAGTAGAAATTAATATGATATCATAGATGTATAATATTATATTAAGAAGAAAGACACTAGGGGTGCAAATGCTGAGAGTGGACTATGGTCCCGACCCTTATGACCTGAACTAGGTAATACTAGCGGAGGGAAGTGCGTATTGATTAAAGTACCCATTCCTGAAGCGGAGTGGGTTTTTTCTTATATTAGGAGGAATTATAAATGTTCAAGAAGTTCAATATCAGAATGCTTACAGAAGGTGGCATGATGTTAGCGCTAGCAGTTTTACTAAATACAATTAAGATCTATCAAGCCCCTAATGGAGGAAGTATTTCTGCAGGAAGTATGATACCTGTAATGTTATTTGCTCTAAGATGGGGGATTTCACCGGGACTAGTATTAGGCGCAACCTATGGTTTGCTTGACTTTATTTTAAAACCATATTTTTATCATCCTATGCAATTTATCTTGGATTATATATTAGCTTTTGGTCTTTTGGGTTTAGCAGGAATTGGTTATAATAGTGATGGAAATGATGAAAAGGGCAATAAGGGATTAATTATAGGTGTAATTCTTGCTATAAGTGCTAGGATGTTATCTCATGTATTATCTGGCGTAATATTTTTTGCTGAGTATGCAGGAGAACAAAATCCTTGGATATATTCGATTATATACAATGCAAGTTATCTTGTACCAGAGTTAATTATATCATTAGTAGTATTATTGCTTATTTGGAAACCATTGAGAAGAATTATAACGAGGTGAAATATCCCCCGCTTCTACAAGCGGTCGAGTAACTACTAACTCAACAGATGGTGAGTCGAAACGATGCAAGCA
>CAYZZR010000028.1:0-11204 GCA_964482775.1 uncultured Tissierella sp.
CATACTTTTCACATAGTTTAAAAACTTCCAATCCTGGATTTAGACCACTCTCATATCCTTTTTCCTTCGTCAGCCCATTGTCTAAGGCCCAACGCCGATTACCATCTGGAATTATCCCAATATGTTTAGGTACTCTCATGTTAATTCCTCCCTTAGGAGCTATTATTACCTATTTATATAGACTTATACAATAATGTAGCTATTTAAATAGCTATAAAATAGTCATATTGAGTTTTAGGCATAAAAATAAGGCTTGTAAAAGTCTACAAGCCTTGAAAACACTGATGGCGGGAGTATGTGGGAATCGAACCCACCCAAGAAGCTACTAACCCCTCGCGCTAGTTTTGAAGACTAGAGAGCCCACCAGAACTCATCTACCCCCATAATAAACACAAAATCTATTATACAACATTTTTTTACAAATTTCAATTAAAACTTGGATAGGTAATTTCACTCATCCTAGATTAATACTGATATTCTTGCTTTCTTATAGCTTATTATTAAAATAATATCCAATTCCCCATTTAGTTAGTATATATTTAGCAGCCCTTGGATCCTTCTCAATTTTTTCTCTAATTCTTCTAATATGAACATCTACCGTCCTTAAATCTCCATAATACGCATATCCCCATACCTTTTCTAGCAAGTCCTCTCTGGTAAAAACCTTGCCAGGATTGGATGCTAGCACATATAGTAAATCAAACTCTTTTCCTGTTAAGTTAATTTCACCTTCAAATGATGTGATTTTTCTTCCTAAGGTATTTATAGTAAAATCCTTTGTCTCTATTAGATACTTTGCACTATCATTATTGTCATTTACTCTTCTAAATATTGCCTTCATTCTAGCCTTTAATTCCAAAATATTAAATGGCTTGACAAGGTAATCATCCGCTCCATATTCTAGAGCTAGTATTTTTTTTATATCTTCATCAACTGTTGTAAGAAAAATAATCGGAATTGTAGACATGCTTCTAATATTTTGACATATAGTTAAGCCACTCATATCAGGTAATTCCAATTCTAATAAAACCATCTCATAGACTCTTTTACTGACTCTATCTATAACATCCTTCCCAAATCCACTTATCTCAATAGTGTATTCATCCTGCTCTAAGCTATATTTTAATCCTTTAACAAAGGATTTATCATTATCTACTATTAATATTTTGCCACCCATTACATCACCCCAAAAGCTATTTAATTAGTGTTCTTCTTTCTCCATCCCTCTTAGTAACCTTCAATTGATCTAGATATTCTAGTATACCTAAAGCAACTTTTCTGTTTGTATTTAACAAATCTCTGAATTCTCCTATTGATATACTTCCTTTATCTCTTAAATGCTCTTTCAATTGTTCTAGAGCTTTGTCATAGCTTTCCTGTGATAGAAATACATCATCACTAATCTTGATTATTTCTTTATTTAAAATCAAAGAACTAAATAGCTCCTCAATATCTTCTTTAGATATTTGATGCTTTTCCGTAAGATCCTCTTTCCTAGGTAGGGAATAATCACTGGAATTTAAAATTTCATTCTTGACCTTCAACTGTTGGTTACTGTATTTTGGCATATATCCAAATTCACTCAATAAATCCTTGTTCTGAACTATATAGCTAGAGTCAAGAAGGTTTTGAATAATTAAATCAGCCAACTTAGGCTTTATACTTTCAAATACTTTACTTCTAATTTCCTCTTTAGAAATCCCTAATCTTAAAGGATACCTATTATGATAGGATTTAATCTCTTCTTGAATTTTTGCTTTAATTTGCTTAAAAGTATCTATATGAATAGGGTAAATATCCTTTGATACATTAAAGGCAATTATTTTTCCTTCCTTAACTAATTCTTCTACATCCTTTAGAATACTTTCCTCAAGCATAGATGCATATACCGATATTTCTTTTAATGAAGGTATCTCCTTGGATTTAGATATAATTAACTTTTCCAATATATCCTTGGTATTACCTAATTCTTTAACTTTTAATTCTTCTATGGCTGCTTGGTTAAATCTTTTCTTTTTCTCAGCATTTGGCTCTAATACAAGACCTCCACCTACTGTAAACATTGGTGAATAAAATCTAAGAATAAATCTATCATTTCTTTTACACACGATTTCCTCTTCAAGTCTAAGCTGAGCATAGGCTTCTTCTCCTGGCATTAGCTCTTCTTTATCAAGGATAATCAATCTACAGAGCACTTCTTTAGTACCTATGTATAAATGTAATCTTGTTCTATTTGCCAGTTCTCTATCGATTGATTTTAATAACTTTACTTTCACATCTAACATCATGGTTTTATGCATGGATTCAGTATTGGCTATGACATCTCCTCGGTTAATATCCTCCTTCTTTACCCCAGCTAGGTTAATTGCAACTCTTTGTCCCCCATAGGCTACTTCTTCATCTTTGTCATGAACTTGCAATGTCCTAATCCTAGCAATCTTGTCTGTAGGAAGTATTTGCACTTCGTCTCCAAGCTTAAACTGACCTTCTAAAAGAGTTCCCGTAACTACAGTTCCAAATCCAGATATGCTAAATACTCTATCTACTGGTAATCTAGGAGAACTGTTGATATCTCTTTCCTTTATGGTTGATGCATAGGAATCAATTAGTTCTATTACCTCTTGAATTCCTTGCTTTTTTGTCGAAGATACTCTGATAATTTCGCCATTCTCAAGAAATGTTCCTAAAGTTTGTTTTCTTATATCTTCCTCGATCAATTCCATCCATTCATCATCAACTAAGTCACATTTGCTTAGTACTATAATTCCTTTTTTTGTACCAAGTAAATCTAATATTCCAAGATGCTCAATTGTTTGAGGCATGATACCTTCATCTGCTGCTACTACTAAGAGCACCAGATCTATACCTATAGCCCCTGCAAGCATATTCTTAATGAACTTCTCATGTCCGGGCACATCGATTATGCCTGCTCTTTGTCCACTAGGCAAATCAAAATAAGTAAAGCCTAACTCTATAGAAATACCTCTTTCCTGCTCTTCTTTAAGTCTATCAGTATTTCTTCCTGTTAAGGCCCTTATTAAAGTTGTTTTTCCATGATCTATATGACCAGCTGTTCCTATGATTAAATGTTTCATAACTACACTCCTTGTTACTCTTCTAAAGCAAATTTAATTCCATGGACTAGGATTTCTATTTCATCTTCCCTTATGGTCCTCAAGTCAAAATATATTTTGTCCTTGTTCAATCTGGCTATTATTGGTATATCAAATCTCCTAAGCTTATCTTCAACGCCTTGGGTGCTCTTTCCATAAATAGTCAATACAACACATTTAGTTGGTATTTTTTCCAATGGTAGTGAGCCTCCACCGACTTCTGAAAAACTATCTTCTATATCTGCTTTCAAACTCTCTGCCGATATGCTGCTATTGATGAAGTTCATAAGCTTTGTAGCCTTAGAACTAATTTTTTCTATGCTTTCAGTTAGCATAGATAATGTAGGAATCTCTTTTATTGCTAATTCTTCATCCATGTAATACTTAAAGGTTCCTTCTAAGGCCGCAATTGTGAACTTATCAACTCTAAAAGCTCTTGTTAGAGGATTTTTCTTCATTGCATCTATATAAGCTTTTTTGCCTACAATGATGCCTGCTTGTGGTCCTCCTAATAATTTGTCTCCACTAAAGGTAACTATATCTACGCCCTTTTTTATCGAATCTCCAACTGTAGGTTCATATTCTAGTCCATATTTAGACAAATCAATAACTACACCACTACCTAAATCTTCAATAATTGGAATGTTATATTTTGATTTTAAACTTAATAATTCTTCATTATCTACAGTTGATGTAAATCCAAGCACCCTATAATTAGATGTATGAACTTTTAAAAATGCAGCTGTATTTTCATCTATTGCATTTTCGTAATCCCAAATATGGGTTTTATTTGTTGTTCCAACCTCAACTAATTTTGCTCCACTTTGTTCCATTACATCAGGTATTCTAAAGGAGCCTCCGATCTCTATAAGTTCCCCTCTAGATACTATAACTTCTTTGTTCTTTGCCATAGTACTTAAGACAAGCATTACCGCAGCTGCATTGTTGTTTACAACCATTGCTGCTTCCCCACCAACACATCTAGTTATTATTTCTTCTAGATGACTGTATCTTGAACCTCTTTCACCTGTCTCTAGATTGAACTCTAGATTTGAATAATGAGTCACTACATCCTTTATATTGTCCATAAGTTTTTCATTGATTAATGATCTACCTAAGTTGGTATGTAGTACAACTCCAGTTGCATTTATTACTCTTCTCAATTGATAGGCATCTTTTTTTAAAGCTCTAGATATAATCATATCTTCAAGATTGGAAATATAGTTTAAAACCTCTTCTTCTATAATTTTATCTTTAATTCTCTTTCTTAATACTTCAACTTCTTCTCTTATGGCTTCAAGTACAATTTTTCTAGGTACTTTTTCCATCAAACTTTTGACTTTATTGCCTTCTAATATTTCATCTATTTTAGGTATCAATTTAAATAAGTTCTTATTGTCCATAAGGTCCTCCAAAAAATTATTCAACAACTAAAAAATGATCTCCCTTTTCACATACTTCTCCAATTATAGCATATTTTGTTGGAGAGCCTTCAAGTTCTTTCATTAGACTATCAACATTGTCTTTCTTTATTGAAATCAATAGTCCACCTGAAGTTTGAGGATCATATAGCAAATCTTCTAAAGCTTTATCTATGCTATTCTTAAATATTACCTTATCACCTATATGCTTTCGGTTAGAATATGCTCCAGCAGGGATTAGGCCCATATTTGCAAATTCAAAGGCTCCATCGATCAAAGGAACATCTGCTGATTTTATTTTAATAGTTAAGTTACTTCCCTCAGCCATTTCCAAAGCATGACCAAGCAGACCAAAACCAGTGATATCTGTTAAACTATTTGTGCCTCCAGCTTTCGTCAAAGCATCTTTACCATATTTATTCAATGTGGTCATTACAGTAACAGCCTCATCATAGGTATGTTTCTCAACCATATCTGCCTTTATAGCAGTATTTATAACTCCTAAGCCTATAGGTTTAGTAAGTACTAAAATATCTCCTATCTTTGAATTAGCATTGCTTAAAACCATATCTGGATGAACAAAACCTGTAACTGATAGCCCGTACTTTGGCTCATCATCAGATACTGTATGACCACCTACTAAAATTGCACCAGCTTCTATAACTTTGTCAGACCCACCTCTTAGAATATCTCCTAATACCTTGGGATTTAAACAATCAGGAAAACAGACTATATTTAATGCTAGCTTAGGTTCACCACCCATGGCATAAACATCACTCAAGGAGTTTGTTGCAGCAATTTGTCCAAATGTATAAGGATCATCTACAACTGGTGTAAAAAAATCTAAAGTTTGAATCATTGCTATTTCATCATTTATTCTATATACTGCAGCATCATCTGATGTTCCAAGGCCTATTATTAAATTTTCATCACTCATTTTGGGTAAGTTGCACAGAACCTGTGCTAATATATCGGGGCCGATTTTAGCCGCTCACCCAGAACTTTTGGTTAATTGCGTTAATCTTATATCCAATTCTAACCCTCCGTTAATTTACAGTAATTAAATCTTTCATTCCTTCATATTTCTTGTCGCCAATTCCTGAAACGTTCTTCAACTCTTCTATGGATTTAAATGGACTTGCACTTCTGTATGCTATTATTTTATCTGCTGTAACTTCTCCTACTCCTGGTAAAGTATCAAGTTCTGCTTTTGTACAAGTATTTATATTTATCTTATCACTTTGCAATGGATTCTGGGTAGATGAAACTATATTTAATTCATCACTAATAGCTAAAATATCTGATTCTCCAATTTTAGGCACATAAATTTTTTCTTCATCTACTAACTTCTTAGCCAGGTTGATTCTATCTAAATCTGCATCCTTAGTCAATCCTCCAGCTAAGTTCACAGCATCTATGACCCTATCTCCACTAAACAATTCTATTATTCCAGGAGAATAAACCTGTCCGCTTATATGAACCATAATGACAATTGATTTATCCTCTTCCATTGATATCTGTTGGCTATCTTCATTTAATATATCTTTTTCGTCTGTATCTATTGTTGATACTAAGCCTACATTTTCTTCCTTAGGAATCTTAAAGTTTTGAAGTAAAAAATTAACTCCTAGGATTATCATAACAGAAATAACTATTAAAACTACTATGATTTGTTCTTTTTTAGAAAATGAACTCATAATAAGACCCCCACTATATATTATACTTGTTAATTCAACTAATTTGTAGAAATTCCTCTTTTTTTGGAAAATATTTTATTAGACTTAAAAATTACTGCGTTTTCTGATATAATCAATATATTAATAAAAAATAAGGTGGTGTTTCATTTGAGGAAAGTTGTTTTTCTCTTGATTATTTCAATTGTCCTTAGTACTTTTTCGTTTTCCTACGCTGATGATTTGAATCTAACTGCAAATTCATCTGTTCTTATGGATTATGATACTGGGGAAATTCTCTACGAGAAGAATATGGACATACAACTTTACCCAGCTAGTACGACAAAAATAATGACAGCTATATTGGCAATTGAAAATGGAAATTTAGATGATATTGTTACTATAGATCAAGAAGTTGTAAGTCTTACAGAGGGTAGTCATATTGCGCTTGAACCTGGTGAAAGGTTAACATTGGAGCAGCTATTATATGCACTATTAGTTCAATCAGCTAATGATTCAGCTAATGCAATCGCTAAACACATTTCAGGCTCTATTGATGACTTTATAGTACTTATGAATGACAAGGCAAAAGAGTTGGGTGCTACTAGTACTAATTTTGTAAATCCTAACGGACTACATGACGACGCTCATATTACTACTGCACATGATTTAGCTCTATTTGCTCAATATGCAATGAAGAACGAAACCTTTAGAAATTTTGTAAATACTGTTACATATACTATTCCTCCTACTAATAAAAAGGATGAGGCTAGATACTTGAAGAATACTAACAAGTTACTCTTTAGCACAGAGAAGATCAATATTGACGGAAATAACATTCCTATAAAATATGATGGAACAATAGGAGTTAAAACAGGTACTACTAACCAAGCATTACATTGTCTAGTTTCCTTTGCTCAAAAGGATGGACAAAATTTGATTACTGCTGTTTTAAAATCTCAAGGCAATAATGTTTATTTGGATACTCACAAGCTTTTAAATTACGGATTTAACAATTTTTCTAATGAAATTATTGCATATAAAAATGAATTTATTGAAAATATAGAGGTAAAAGACGGTCTTCAAAAATATGTTGCAGGTGTTTTGGATAAGAATTTGTTTTTTCCCTTAGCCTCAGGTAATTTAGGTAGAATAGAGGAGAAAGTCGTGCTTAGAGGAAGTCTAGTTGCTCCTATAAGCCAAGGAGATATTCTTGGTACAGTCGATTACTTTTTAGATGGAAAGCCTATAGGAAAGGCCAATATAATCTCTACAATGGATTTAGGGATAGACCCTATGACTAAAACCACCAACAAAATATTAAGCAAATGGTATTTATTTGTTTTTGCATTGATGATTTTATTGAGATTTAGTGTTATACAAAAGAGAAAGAAAAGAAGAAGCAGAAGAAACAGAAACAGAAATTCTTATAGCATGCCTTATGAGATTAAATAACCTGGTCTAAGACCAGGTTATTTTTTTATTATTTTATTGCAATTGCCTCGATTTCTATCTCTCCACCCTTAGGTAGTTTTGATACTTCCACAAGACTTCTTGCAGGCTTATGGTTGGTGAAATATTCTGCATATACTTCATTTACCAAGCCAAAATTGTTGATATCAGTTACAAATACAGTAACTTTAACAACATCTTCGATTGATGCTCCAGCTTCATTCAAAATAGCTATACAATTGTCTAAGCTACATCTTGTTGCCTTTTGAATATCCCCTGTAATTAATTCTCCCGTTTCTGGGTTTATAGGAAGCTGACCTGATGTAAAAATCATGTTTCCACCCTTAACCCCTTGTGAATATGGACCAACTGCTCCTGGTGCTTTCTTTGTAGCAATTAATTCTAGACTCATAATACTCCCCCTTAATTATTGCTTTCTCTTTCATATTGAGACCATAATCTTTCAAGATTATAGAATTCTCTCTCGTCCTTATGAAACACATGAATTATTACATCACCAAAATCCAACAATACCCATCGAGCACTTTGGTGGCCTTCTTTATTTGAAACTTTATCAAAACCAGCTTGGAACATCTTACTTTCTACTTCATCAGCGATAGATGTTACCTGTGCAGAAGAATTACCACTTACAATTACAAAATAATCCGCAATTGATGTCATTTTAGATATATCCAAGACCTGCATATCAATTCCTTTTTTGTCTTCTATTGCATTTTTAATTATTGACAATTTGTTTTCTAATTCATTCATTAAGTTAATTACCTCCATTCTTTATTTTCTTACCAATGAATATTCATTTTCTATATCAAACATTTCTTTAACTAGCTCTTTTGTTTTTTCTTCATAGTGTATAAAATATGAAACTCCTTTTACCATTTTAGCTTCTCCTGGTAAAGTCTGAGTATTCATTTTATCTAAATCATACTTATAAAAACTTGATGTATATTTTATTATTGTTCCTAAAGGTATGTTTGTATTTATATAATCATTATATGCCATCACCATCTGTGGAGCTTTTAGAAGGTTTATAGGCTTTATGCTTTGCTTAACTAAGGATTTTACAAATGTTTGTTGTGCATCTATTCTACCTAAATCAGCATTTTTGTATCCCTTTCTAAATCTGAGATACTGTAGCGACTCATCTCCATCAAGCTTTTGTAATCCTTCTTTTAAGTCTATATAGAGTGGCGGTTCAGCATATGGATCCTCATAGTGCATATCCATAGGCACATCAATTTCAACTCCACCAACTAGATCTACAAACTCTTTCACAAAATTATAATCTGCAACTACGTAATACTCCAAATCTATACCCAAGAGATCAGATACCGTATCAAGTGTTAATCGGTCTCCACCATATACATGAGCATGGTTTATTTTTTCTTGATATTTTCTGCCTTTTATTGGCGTTCTAGTATCTCTTGGTACAGATAAAATAGATATCTTCCCCGAATCTTTATCTACATTGAAAACCATTAACGTATCTGTTCTTACATTTTCATTCTCTTTAGCATTCTCTCCATCAACACCCATCAACAAAAAACTTATAGAGTCAGAGTCAGTAGAATCTGCCTTAGTAATGGGCTTGTCTGAATTCTTAGCTTGATTATTATTAAAGGCAATAATCGCAGAAAACAATAAAGTAAAGATAATAGTAAAACTAAGAAATACTTTCATGAATTTTTTAAACATTTATTTCACTCTTTTCTTTTAAAAGCAAATAATTTCTAGATTTTAGAGTATCTGGATGGATTAATTTATGCTTTTCTATCAAATATTTTAAAGTATTATCCATTGATATTCTAACACTCTTATCTAAATCTTTTTTTGCTAGATTTCTAATAGACTCTATGCCGAAAAAATCCCTACCCGGTTCAATATAGTCAGCAATATATATAATTTTTTCTAACAAAGTCATGTTTTCTCGACCTGTCGTGTGATATTTAATAGCATTTAAGATTTCAGAATCTTTAACTCCATATTCAAGTTCTGCAATCTTGGCCCCTAGTGGCCCATGAATCAACTCTTTATTGATATACATTATTTCATCTAAAATTATACCAAAGTCATTAACCCTTTTCAATAAATTTAAGGGGTCTTTAAATTTAGCGCAGTCATGGAACAATCCAGCTAATCTAGCTTTATCAACATCATAATTATATATACTTGCAAGATTTACTGCTGTTTCCATAACCCCTATAGAGTGATTGTATCTTCTTTCTCCAATTGATGTTAATAACTTTTCTCTAATTAATTCAATCATTATTCCTCCGAAATATATAACTTATTATGGTAAATATATTCTTCTACTTTTTCAGGCACCAAATATTTTATGGAGTGACTCTTTTCTATGTTCTCTCTAATTTTTGTTGATGAAATCTCTATAATAGGTCCATCCACAAAATCAATTCTAGCTCCATATTTATCCTTTAGCTCTTTTATTTTTCTTAATATATCATCATCAGAAAACCCATCTCTTCCAATTACGATAAAATTTGTGATTTGAAAAAGTTCTTCTATGTTATGCCATTCTATTAATTTAAAAAGGGTATCTCCTCCTATAAGAAAGTACAAATCATCATTAGGAAATAAGCTTTTAAATTCCTTGATGGTATCTATAGTATAGCTCTTGCCTTTTCTCTCTAACTCTATATTTGATACCTCAAAATCTTGGTTGTTTTCAGTTGCAAGAATCGCTAAATTATGCCTATGAGAAGCTGAAATAATCCCTTCCAATTCTTTGTGAGGGGGGTTATTGCTAGGAACGAAAATCACCTTATCCAGAGGAAATTTTTCCTTTATATACTCGCTAATTATTAGATGCCCTGTATGAATAGGATTAAATGTTCCTCCCATTAGCCCAATTCTCATAAGATTCCTCCTAAATTTAAACTTCAGAACAAAATGTTCTGAAGTATTCTCTTACTTAGGTAATTCTATTTTTTTATGCTCTATAGACTCTCTATAGATAACAAACTTTCTGCCGATACTTTGTACAAATTCTGCAGATAATCCTTCTACTAATTCATTAGCTACTTCCGTAGGATCAAGGCTACAGTTTTTTAGAACATTTACTTTTACAATTTCTCTTGTTTCTAAGGCATCATCTATTTGTTTAACAAAGTTCTCTGTTAATCCATTTTTACCTAATTGGAAAATAGAATCTATATTATTTGCTATACTTTTTAGATGACTTCTTTGTTTACCAGTTAACAATATATTCACTCCTCATTTAAACTTCAACATCTTTTTTCTGTTGTCTACGATGACTCTCATAATTTGATGAGCCTTTCTTCCATCCTGTTCTAGTCTTCTCCACAGGTTTAATTTTTTCATTAATAACTACCTCATTTTTTGCTAAACAAAAATAAATTGGCTGATCTTCATGACAATTTCCACAACCTAAGCAGTCCATTTTGTTCAATTAACCTCCATTAATCAAAAAATTCAAATTCATTTTCACAAATAAAGACTGGGTCCCCTTCATTGATACCCAAGGCCTTTAATTCCTCAACTATGCCCTT
>CAYZZR010000028.1:11214-17835 GCA_964482775.1 uncultured Tissierella sp.
CATCCGTTATTCCAAGTGTGGCGAATGCCCACGCAGTGTTGACCAGGGCTTGACCGGTAAATTCATGGATTTTGGATTGGGCCTGTTCTGAAAGCACCTTAAAGAGGATCTCGTCTTTTATCCCAAGTTCTTTTAATTGGTCAACAATGCCCTTTTTTCTAAGAGCATCTTGGAAGAATCTCAAGGAGTCAACATCATCAAAATATGTTGAATATAATAATCTTTCTACAAAGGAGCCTTCTACTATATACATATCATTTTCATATTTAACAAAAATAGTTTCCTCTTCACGCATATCATATTCATGGAACTCTTCATCAAAGGTCTCATAGGGTGTTTCAGTGTTCTCTACAATTTCCCAAATAGCATATTTTAATTCATCGATGCCCTCAAGGGTAGCTGCAGATATGGGGAATATTTTATATCCCTTTGGTTCAAATTCCCTTCTCAAGGCTTCTAAACCTCCCTCAGCATCTTGCATATCCATTTTATTGGCTACAATTATTTGAGGCTTATCCTTTAACTTTTCATTATATTGGAACAATTCATCATTAATCTTATAGAAGTCTTCTACTGGATTTCTACCTTCACTACCAGAGGTATCCAATACATGAACTAATACCCTAGTGCGTTCAATATGCTTTAGAAAATCATGTCCAAGCCCCGCTCCTTGCGCTGCACCTTCAATAAGCCCAGGAATATCAGCAATTACAAAACTCTTTTCTTCAGCAATTCTTACAACTCCTAAATTAGGTTTAAGTGTTGTAAAATGATAATTTGCAATTTTGGGTTTAGCTGCAGATACTATGGATAATAATGTGGATTTACCTACATTTGGAAATCCAACAAGCCCAACATCAGCTAATAACTTTAATTCTAATACTATATTTCTCTCTTGACCTTTAGTTCCAGCTTCAGAAAATCCTGGCGCTTGTCTTGTAGAGGTTGCAAACTTTGCATTCCCTCTACCAGGTCTACCACCTCTAGCTATGACAAAAGTTTGATCTTTTTCTTTTAAATCAACTATTACTTTACCTGATTCTTCATCCTTAACCAATGTACCTACAGGAAGCTTTAGTATTATGTCTTCTCCTGACTTACCAGTCATATTGCTACTTCCACCATCAGCACCATTCTCCCCCTTATAGGTTCTTTTGTAACGAAAATCCATTAGGGTTCTAATTCCATCATCAGCTTTAAGTATTATTGATCCTCCGCGTCCACCATCTCCGCCGTTAGGTCCACCTGCAGGTTCAAACTTTTCTCTTCTCCAACCTACTTTTCCGTCCCCACCTTTGCCTGCTTTTACAAATATATTTGCAACATCTATAAACATTATTCATCATCCTTAAGTTTGTTTTACCTTAACATATATATTATACCCAAAAAATAAAAGCTTACCAAGATGGTAAGCTTATAATTTATGCTAATTCTTCTGCAGGATATACACTTACTTGTTTCTTATCTCTGCCTTTTCTTTCAAATTTAACAACACCATCAACAGTTGCAAATAAAGTGTCATCACTACCTTTACCTACATTAGTGCCAGGGTGGATTTTAGTTCCTCTTTGTCTAACAAGAATGTTACCTGCTAATACAAATTGGCCATCTCCTCTTTTTGCACCTAATCTTTTTGACTCACTATCTCTACCGTTTCTTGAACTACCTACTCCCTTTTTAGAAGCAAATAACTGTAAGTTTAAATTAAGCATTTATTACACCTCCCCTATATTCAAGAGTTACATATTTAGGGTAACTTTCTACCAATGATTTTATTCCGACTATTAGAGTATTAAATACTACTTGAGTATCCTTTATTCTTATATCATCAAAATTAATTAAAATTTTCACATCTAAAAATCCAGTATCTTCATCAACCTTATAAGAAATCTCATTTTCATTTAAACCACAAACATCTACTAATGATCTTAGAGCTGTATGTCCTAAAATAGATATAGCAGCACATACAATATCTTGACCATAAACATCAAAACCCGCATGTCCAAGCATACTATACCTTTGAATGAAACCATCATTCTTAAAGATTTTTACCTTAATCATAATTATCCTACGATCTTTTCAATTTTCACTTTAGTGAATGGTTGACGATGACCTTTTTTCTTTCTTTCGTTCTTCTTAGCTTTGTATTTGAACACTATAATTTTTTTAGCTTTACCTTGTTCTAATACAGTAGCTTCAACTTTAGCGCCTTCTACATATGGTTTACCAACATTTACACTGTCTTCAGTTGAATGTATAAGAACTTTATCAAAGTTTACAACTTCACCTTCTGCGACATCAAGTTTTTCAACGAAAACTACGTCTCCTTCTTGAACTCTATATTGTTTACCACCAGTTTCTATTACTGCGTACATAAATCGCACCTCCTCTTACCTAGTCTCGCCAATGTCAGGTGCCTAAGCTTAAAACCCACATTGAGCGGCTCCACACCCAAATATTTTACCAGATACTAATCTACTTGTCAATACTAAATATCTCTTATTCTACCTCTTCCACCACAAGTTGGACATAGAGAAGAAATTTTAGAATCTAATGTTGGTCTAGTTTTTCGTCTTGTGATTTCAACTAAACAAAGTTTTGTGAATTCTACTATATGAGGCTTATTCTTGTCCTTTTCAAATTCATCAGCTAACTTTTTCAATACTTTCGAGATATGGCTCTTATCCCTCATATCTATGAAATCTATAATTATTATTCCACCAATGTCTCTTAGCCTAATCTGTCTAGCGATTTCACAAGCTGCTTCTAAATTTGTTTTAAGGACAGTATCTCCTAGAGAATATGCACCAACGAACTTTCCTGTGTTTACGTCTATTGCTGTTAAAGCTTCAGTTTCGTCTATTACAATATAGCTTCCATTAGGCAAAGTTACCTTCCTATCAAATGCCTCTTTCATATCTTCTTGAATAGTAAGATTGTTTTCCATAGAAAAATCTGGATCATAGATGATATTATCTTGAAAATCATCTACATAATAACCCATTAGCAATAAAAGATCCTCATAGATTTCTTTATTGTTGGAAATTACTTTAGTATCCTTGCTATTGAAACTATTACGTATAATCTGATATTCTAAGTTCAAGTCCTTATATATTAGCTTAGGTGTAGGAAGAAAGTTTCTTTCTCCTTCAATCCTTTTATATGTTTTTAGTAAGCTAAAATATTCTTCTTCTAGTATAGATTCTTCCACATCCTCAGAATTAGTTCTTATAATGAGGCCCATTTCATCTTCTATTATTTTATTTCCAATAGTTCTTAGCCTACTTATCTCTTCGTGATTATTAATTTTTTTTGAAATATTTATCCTATTGGAATAAGGCGTTAGGACTAGGTATCTACCAGGAATGCTTATATGAGTTGTAACCTTGGGCCCTTTAGTTCCAACAGCTTCCTTTATAACTTGAACTAAAAGCTCCGTTCCACCTTTTACAACCTCACTTAAGTCATATTTTTCCTTTGTATACATTTGGTCCTTGCTTAAAGCATCTTTTAATTGTAAATACGCATTCTTTTCTTCGCCTATATCTACAAATACTGCATCCATTCCTCTTAAAACATTTACAACTCTTCCTCTATATACATTCCCCAACAAAGCTTCATTTTGTAATTCTTCACTGTAAAATTCAACAAGATGATCATTCTCTACTATTCCTACTGTTTTAAATCGTTCATTTGTCTCTATAAAAATATAATTCATAAGCTTCCCCTCTTAAAGCGGACTATAGATATTTCCATCTTTCTCGGCATATTGAGCTAGTCTCTTTATCATTATAGAGTCAATATCTATTCCAATTTTCAAATCTCTATTCATTGCCTCAATAAATTCTATTGGTTTTAGATTCCCATTTTCTCCAGACTTAAGTAAAGAATTCATAACCAGAAATCCATCTGAATCAATATCTTTAATGACTACATTACCTATTAGTGGTTGAATATTCACATCCATAGGAATCTTATTTTTGCCCTTCTTTTTCATTTTACTAATTAATATCTCATCACTTTTTATCCAGTTTTGAATTTCTTCAGATAGAGAATCAATATCAAATCCTTTTTCCATAAAGAATTTGATCTCATAAAAAGCCCAACTTATCATAGATGAAATAGAGCTTTCCTTTTCCATATAAACAGCCTTTACAATTTGAATATCTTGTGGCAAAGCTTTATTCATTCTATCTATAAATTCATCTATTTTTATATCTTCTTCTAGTTCAATATCAATGTATTCGCCTTCACTCTCAATTCCTAATGATAAAGGATTTGCTATGGAGAACTTTGGATGAGGATTAAATCCTTCACTGTACTTTATTTGTAGCTGGCTCCTATTGAATGTACGATGAAATAATCTCACTAAATCTAGATGGGATATATATCTTAAATAATTTTTCTTTGTAAACAACGCTCTAATAATCAATTGAAAACACCCCACATCGCACAATTATCAATACCACAGCCTCTACAAGCCAATCTACAATCCTTTGTAGTCTCCGCATCCATGGCTCTTTTGTACTCGCTTACTAAATACTTTTTTGTCACTCCAACATTTATAAAATCCCAAGGTAATATTTCATCAAAATCCCTAAATCTATTTGCATAGAAGCTGCCATCTATATTGGTTTCTTCTAATGCCTTCAGCCAAATATCATATTTGAAATGCTCAGACCATCCATCATATTTACATCCCATTTCCCAAGCTTTAAGCAAGGTCTTGGATAATCTTCTATCTCCTCTGGCAAAGATCGCTTCTAAATAACTTAAATCTGCATCATGATAATTAAAGCTTACCTTATTATCTCTTATGCTATCCTTAACCATATAAATTTTTCTATTAAACTCCTCTAAAGTATCTTGTCCAAACCATTGAAATGGTGTAAAAGGTTTTGGAACAAAGCAAGATGCACTGGCAGTTACTTTAAAATTGCCCATTCTCTCTTCCTTTGGCCTATTAAAGAATAAATCCTTTACTAAATATGTCAGATCCTTTATTCCTAATACATCTTCATCTGTCTCAGATGGTAATCCCACCATAAAATAGAGCTTAACTCTTGACCATCCTTCTTTAAATGCATAAGATACAGCATTTATTAAATCTTCTTCTGTTACTCCTTTATTTATTACATCTCTTAGTCTTTGACTACCTGCTTCAGGTGCGAATGTTAGACCACTTTTTCTAACCTTTTCTATCTCCTTTAGTACATCGATACTAAAGGAATCAAGTCTTAGCGAAGGAAGAGATATCCCTACTTTTCTGTCTTCAAATTTATCCATAAGCTGTTTGGTTAGAAGGTGAAGGTTAGTATAGTCACAGGAGCTTAAAGATGATAATGATATAGTTTCATATCCTGTACTATTTACTAAATTCTCAGCAATATCCATTAATCTACCTGTAGATTTTTCCCTAATAGGTCTATATATAATACCTGCTTGGCAGAATCTACATCCATGGGTACATCCTCTAAATAATTCCATAGTAACTCTATCATGAACAGTTTCTATAAATGGAACTATCATTTTATCTGGTGTATACATTGAATCTAAGTCCTTAACCATTCTTTTATTGATTATTGAAGGAACACCTGATATGTTTGGTATCATTTCATTGATAGTGCCATCATCATTATAATTGACACTATAGAAACTAGGCACGTAAATTCCTTCTATCTGTGAGGCATCAAATAAAAATTTTTCTTTATTAAAATTTATTTTCTTATGTTCTTCATAGAGCCTAATCAGCTCCAGGGTTACTTCTTCACCCTCACCTATGACAAAGATGTCGATGAAATCAGCAATCGGTTCAGGATTGTATGCACATGGACCTCCAGCAATAATAATAGGATTGTTCTCATCTCTATCCTTTGATTCAAAGGGTATTCCTGAAAGATCAAGAATATTAAGTATATTGGTATAGCTCATTTCGTATTGCAAAGTAAAGCCTAATATATCAAAATTCTTCACTTCTTCTTTGTTTTCTAAAGTAAAAAGTTCAATACCTTCTTTTCTCATTTCTACTTCCATATCTATCCATGGAGAAAAAACTCTTTCACAAGCATACTTATCTTCCTTGTTAATTAGGTTGTAAAGTATATGCATACCCAAATGTGACATCCCTACTTCGTATACATCTGGAAAGGAAAATGCAAATTTAACATCTATTTTGCTTAAATCCTTTTTTATAGAATTTTGTTCCATGCCTATATATCGTGCTGGCTTTTCAACCTTTTTTAAAACTCTATCTAATTTTATTTTATTTATCATTAGAAATCACCTTTCATAATTATTTCACATTCTATCTTACCATTTTTCTACATACATTTGTACAAATTTTTAAACCTCGGTTACCCAAGGTTTATTTTTATCGATTTAGAAATTGATATAAGTATTGGGATCTACATTTATTCCATCTATATAGACCTCTACTCTTAAATACTTTTGTCCATCCCTATTAACGCCCAGTTCTCCAATGGAATGCCCTACTTGAACCTGATCTCCTTCTTTTACATTAACTTCGTTTATATAGCCATATACAATTTCAATCTCATCATTCTTCATTGTTACAAAATAGCCTTTCTTATCTATTCTTTCAATTTTAGTAACCTTCCCATT
>CAYZZR010000029.1:0-4051 GCA_964482775.1 uncultured Tissierella sp.
AAATCCGGATCTACTCCTGCTTTAGTAGCCAATGTAAAGGCTTCACTCATAGCTGCAATATTTAAAGCTACGATTACTTGATTGGCAAGCTTTGTAATATTACCTGCGCCAATTTCTCCTACATATACTACTGAGCCAGCCATGGCTTTCATGATTTCATAAGATTTATCAAAGACTTCCTTTTTTCCACCAACCATAACTGATATGGTTCCATCGATAGCCTTTGGTTCTCCACCACTTACTGGTGCATCTAGGAAATCTACTCCTTTTTTCCCTAAGGCTTCATATACTTCTCTACTCTTTAGTGGATCTATAGAGCTCATATCTATTACAACTTGACCAGCCTTAGCTCCGTGAACTATACCATTTTCTCCTAAGCAAATTTCTAACACTTGTGGAGAATTTGGTAGCATAGTAACAATTACATCTGCTTTTTCTGCTACTTCTTTTGGTGTATCTGCAGCTTCTGCTCCAAGAGAAACTAGTTCTTCTACTGATGCCTTGCTCCTATTGTAAACAACTACATCATATCCTGCCTTTACTAAATTTTTACTCATAGGTTTACCCATGATTCCTAATCCAATAAATCCTATTTTCATAATAATTTCCTCCTTGTATTAAAATAAATATTAGTGCTACTTTTAAAATTTATTAATTAAAACTCTTGATTTCATACTTCATCTTCATCTTTACTATTCTAGCTACATTTTCTGCAGCATCCTCAATCAACATATCTACATTTTTTATTGCATCAGTTAGTGTCATAGGTTTATTTATTATATCCGTTATCAAATCTATTCCATAAGAATAAACTTCATTTGCACCTTCACCTACACTACCCACAATGGCTATTACAGGTATGTCATATTTTAGTGCTCTTTTTGCAACTCCTATTGGAACCTTTCCATACTTAGATTGTGCATCTATTCTGCCTTCTCCTGTTATTACCAAATCTGCATCTGCTAAATACTCATCGATGTTTGTTATATCTAAGACCTTTTCTATGCCTGGTTCTATGGATGCATTACAAAATGCAATCAACCCTGCACCTAAGCCACCTGCTGCTCCTGCTCCCGGCATATCTACAATATCCTTATTCAACCTGTCCTTAATTAGCTGTCCAAAATATCTTAGATTATCATCTAGAATCTTAATCATTCCATTGTCTGCACCTTTTTGTGGACCAAATATGTAGGCCGCTCCTGTAGGACCATAAAGAGGATTTGAAACATCCGATATAGCAATAATTTCAGTTTCTTTTAATAGTGGATGTATGTTTGAAATATCGATTTCTTTGATATCCTTCAGGACTCCGCCTCCGAAACCAACTTCTTTACCATATTCATCCCTAAAAGACACTCCTAAAGCCTGAGCCATGCCTATTCCACCATCATTGGTACTTGAACCACCTAGTCCTACATAAATCTTTCTAATGCCATTTTCCATTGCTGATTTAATTAGTTGTCCTGTTCCATATGTCGTTGTCAATAATGGATTTAGCTTACTCTTTTTGATCAGTGTAAGACCTGAGGCTGCTGCCATTTCCACGATAGCGATTTCCTCATGTATAACTCCATACTTTGCCTGTAGATACTCACCTAATGGTCCTATGACTTCTACTTCTTCATATCTTCCCTTGGTTCCTATTACTAAGGAGTCTACTGTACCTTCCCCACCATCAGCTACTGGTATCTTCACCACATCTATATCCTTATAAATTCTTCTGAATCCCCTTTCAATAGAATTTGCAACTTCTATGGTGGAACAGCTTCCCTTATATGAATCAGATGCTATAATCACTTTCATCCGCATCCCTCGCTTTTTATACTATGAAAACGTATATCATGGTACCTATTTTTAGTTTATTAAATTTTTAACTAATATTCTATGGTATATATGCCATCATTTTGCCTTTTTACTCCAGATTATTTGGTATATATAACAAAGCCCGAGATTGCTCTCAGGCTTACGCTTCATAGTTTATATAGTTTAAAGGCTAAATACAATACTACCATTTGGTCTATAACCCTTGGATCATAACCAGTCATTTCTCTTAATCTATTTAGTCTGTATTGTAAAGTATTCTTATGAATAAATAGTTCTTCAGATATTTTAGTTATAGATCCATTATATTTTATAAAGGAGTTTATTATATCACTATACTCAATGATTTGGGTCTTAGATAGATTGCCAAGTACCTTTTCATTGTAAATTCTAATGATTTCCTTTGGAATATCATTGATTAATAGCCCTATATCCAACTCTTCATAATAAAGCACTGGCTCATTTTGCAATACAATTGCAGCATTTACTGCTTTCTGTGCTTCTAGATAGGACCTCTTTATCTCCTTTGGATTATTGCTGACTGTACCTATTCCAAAGAAGAAATTTCCATCTTGGATTTTTGTCAATCTAGTTTTTATATTTTCTATTATTCTATTGATATTATTCTTAGATATTATCCTCAATATCATTACGATACTTGTACCACTTTGGACTATAAGATTCTCTAAGTCTTCGTCTATCTGACTCCTAAAGGCACTTATAACCTTCTCGTTGTTGCTAGGTGACAACAGCAATTCGTTGTCATCATTGTCTAGAAGCTTGGATACTACCACTATTCTTGGAATATTTGTCCTAATGCTTAGAAATTCTCCCCGCATCATAAGGGTCTTTTCATCAATATCGTCCCTAAATAACAACTCTTCAATAAACTGTCTTTTTCTTTCTCTAGCAATACTCTCTTGTTCTAAATAATAAGATTCTCTTATAAGGATTTCAGTCATCCTCTGAATAATTTCACCATATTTCTCTACTTCTTCTTTTTCACCTGTAATTCCTATAACACCGACTATATTGCTGTCAAAATATACTGGTACATTGATTCCTCTTTTAACTCCTTCAAATTGGCCATCATATTTTATCACTAAATCGTTGTTGCTTTCTAATACCATTTTAGCTCCACCATGATAGTCACCAATTCTTGATTTATCCGTGCTAGCAATAATTATACTATTAGTGTCAAAATAATTTATATCTTGATTTATTATTTTTTTCATTTCTTCTACAATATTTTGAGCCACATCCTTTGAAACATTCAAAAAATCACTCCTTTACAATATTGGTTCTAGATTTATGATCAAAAAATCCACTAACTCCCACTAATGATAAGGTAATAAGACTGACTCCAACTATGATTCGAATATTTGTGGGTTCTCCTAAAAATATTGCTCCAATAATGGCCGACATAATTATTCGACTTGAGGCCACTAAGGATCCTGTAGCTGAATCTACATATTTGTATCCCCATGTTAAGAATACTTGACCTAAGACTCCCATGAAACCTGCCAAAAATACTGGGACAAAACCTTTAATATCGAAGTTAACAAGATCATTATATGCAACAGGAATATTTATAAAAGTACCTATTAGCATTACGTAAAATACTATTATATAGCCTTCATTTGATTTGCTTGATTCAGACAAAGCTATTATAGCAAATGCCGCCACTAGTGCAGAAGCTAGAGATATTATATCTCCTATATTTACTTTGGAAAAGCTTGGGTCAGCAACGATATATGAGCCAATCATAATCAAGGTTAAATAAATATATGTACTTTTCTTTATTTTTTCTTTAGTTATAAGTGGTGTAAAAAGAATGACAAATACTGGATATGTCATGTTTAGCATGTTGTTGTTTGTTATTGTAGTATACTGTAAGCCCCATGATAAAAGTATTACAGCAAGACTATTAAAAACAGCTCTTATAATAATTGGTTTTATATTTCCTGCCTTAAAGGATTTCTTTGAGAAAATTATATAAAGCCCCATTACTATAGTACCTATCAAAAATCTGCTAAATGACGTTACTATAGCTGTCATTTCAGTAGTATTTGTGACAATCTTTCCAAAATATGAGCTTAATACAAAGCATAAGGATGATATCATAATCAGCAAAACTCCCAAATTATCCTCTCCTATCTATGTGTTACTGTTTAAGTTATTTGCGTTGTTCTATTATCATAATACCTTTTATCAATTAAATCAAATA
>CAYZZR010000029.1:4151-17827 GCA_964482775.1 uncultured Tissierella sp.
TTCATTGACCGATCCTTTATATATCTTGTCAGCTACACCAATTAAGTATAGTTTATTCAAAACCAAGACAAAAAGCATATACATGCTTTTTAGTCTATCAGTATCCTTAATAACGCCATTTGTTTCAAAATGTAGCTGCTCGACATTATCAGGAAAATTCAAACCAAATGAACCATCATCATTTCTAATATCAAAATTCAGATGACTTTGTAAGTGGATTAGCTCTCGAATTTTCTCACTAGATAAAAGTTCTTTTACTATATCCTCATCATTACCTTTTACTATAAATGCTTGGTCAAAATCTGCATAACCTAGCTCTATATTTTGCATTTTAAAAAACTTACCAATTTCACTAAAAATCCCTTTTCTATATATGTTAAAATTGAATTTTTCCTTATTTATAAATGGTGCTCTTATTCTAGTGTAGGTACTATAAACATGTTGAACAGATTGAGTATAAGTATCTATGGTAATCATCCAATCATCGATTTTTGCGTGTATTTTGTTAGATTTTAAGATACCTTCCTGAATTAGATCACCTTCTATCTCTTGAGCAAATTTCTCCCATACATCCTTTTGACTTGGTCCCATAATTTCTTTTAACAAACTTACGCCCCCCAATTCATTCTTTAATACTATAATAACAGATTACTGCCAAATATTACAAAGATTATACAATCAAAACCTCTGAAATTCAATTCAGAGGCTTTAATTATATGTATCTATTCAATTCTATCACAATATTACACTAATTTTTTTAAATATTAAATACTTTCCCCTGTGACTGAGCACTTCAATATCTCCATATATTTCCTTGAAGGTTTCTCTTAAAGTTTCATCATCAATTTCATTTGTATAAAAGTCTGCAAACTTCCTTCCATCCTTTAAAATAATGATTCTGTCACAATAGCTTAATGCCATATTTGGATCATGTAGTGTAATCAATCCTGCCTTGTTTTCCTTTTTTACTACTTCTCTGATTTTGGAAAGTACCATATGACTATTATTGAAATCAAGGGCACTATCTGGTTCATCAAAGAGCATTATCTCAGAATTCTGCATTAGATTTCTCGAAATGATTACAAGTTGTTTTTGACCTTCACTTAGATGAAGAAAGTTGCTATATGCAAGATCTTCTATGCCAATCTTTTCTAGCATTTTATAAGCCATCTCTTTATGCTTCTTATTTGGAGTATCAAATGCTCCAAGATATGGAGTAATCCCCATGACTACAACATCCAATACTCTAGTATCATAGACTATACTATGTCTTTGTGGCATATAGCTAATATGCTTTGCCCTTTTCTTTTCACTTAGTTGCTTTATATCTAGCTCATCTACCAAGCATGTTCCTGATTTTGGCTTCAACAATCCACTGATGACCTTTAATAGGGTGGTCTTTCCTGTTCCATTGAGTCCTAAAAGAGCTGTAAATTCCTTTGGTTCAAGTGTAAAGCTAACGTCATTTACGATTATTTCTTCTTCATAGCTTGCCTTTATATTCTCAATTTTTAGCACTTTCTACCTCCTATCTATGTCGAGTCATTAAATATGCTAGAAATGGTGCTCCAATAAAGGTAGTTAGTATACTAATAGGTATCTCACTCCCTGATAAGCTTCTGGCAAGACAGTCGGCTATAATCAATATAACCCCACCTATAATCCCACTAAAAATTGTTGTATAAAAATCATTCTTCTTTGTTATCATTCTAGCTATATGTGGTCCTATGAGTCCAATAAATGAAATAAGTCCAGTAACACAAACGATGCTTGCTACTACCAAGGTTGCTGCTATTATAACAATAAAGCGAATTAAGCCAACTGATATCCCTAGGCTTTTCCCTTCATCATCATTTAAGGACAAAACATTGATTTGCCACCTGAGTAATATGAGCATAATTATTCCTATTAGAAAATATGGAATGATTGATACAACTTTTTCATTTGTAATTCCCGCAAAGCTCCCCATTGCCCAAAATTCCATAGTTGCCAGCTGACGCTCTGGATCTGCAAAGAATTTCATCATCATAATCAAGCCTTCTGTTATTGAACCGATGACAATTCCTGCCAAAACAAATGTGGATATCCCCTTGTGCTTTGACAGCTTTGTCAACCCTATAGCCATAAATACTGCTATAAGACCTCCTAAGAAAGCAAAGATGGCTACAGTGCTTGTCCCACCAGCTAGAAATACAATTGCAACAGCTGCCCCTAGGTTTGCACCTGAGGATACACCAATTATATCTGGAGTAGCTAAAGGATTTTTAAATATTGTCTGATAGACACTTCCAGCCATACTTAGTCCAACACCTGCTATTAATACCATTATGGTTCTTGGAAGCCTAAGTCCAAAAAAGACCATCCTTATAGTGGAATCTACTTTAACACCTAAGATAATCTTTATTATATCATCAATAGGAATGGGATATCTTCCCACTCCTATTGACATTATAGTTAGTATAATCAACAATATAGAGGCCACAGAAATCAGAAGGAAATCTCTTCTATTTGTTTTTATTTTATTTGCTAAGCTATGCTTCATTATTTTGTGATTTTCTCTTTATCTACTTTAAAGTCATAGAAATCTTCATAAAATTCTGCTGCATCAGTTTTGAAATCCTCAAATGGATATGCTTCTTCATTTAAAACACTCTTTAACCACATTGTTCCAAGTATGCCTGATGGTACTGGTGAATCCCAAGCTTCAAATGTATCTGGCATTACGTATATTTGATTATCTACAACTGCTTTAATACTAGCTAGTTTCTCATCTTTTAATATGTCATCTTTTGTATAAGCAGCCTCTGGAACTATAATTATAACATCTGGATTATATGCTAATAGTTGTTCATATGATATTGTAGCCCAATATGTATCATCTATATCAACTGCAACATTTGTAGCTCTAGCAGTTTCAATCATAAAGTTTTGATACATTTTACCTGTTGCCGTTGTTAGGAAGTCACTATTTCCGCCTAGATATACTCTTTTAGCTTCACTTTGTCCATGAATTTTTCCTATTTCAGCTATTTTTTCATCATAGTATGATATTAGTTCATTGGCTCTATCTAATGTTTTAGTAGCTGTTCCAATCATGGTCAAGGTCTCTTTTAAAAGATCCATATCTTCAGGGTTTACTGCTATTGCCTTTATCCCCAAACCTTCAAGGCTTTGCACTGCATCCTTTAATTTTATTGGTAAAATAACTAAATCCGGCTCTAATGCTACACAACCTTCCAAGTTAAATTCTTTTGCAGTTCCTACATTAGGAAGCTCTAAAAGTTGTGGTGCTGATAATGAATAAATCGGTCTCTTATCTGCCTTTGCTTCAATTCCAACCATATTGTCCTCTAATCCTAAAGCAATTAGCATAGATGAAGTGATATAATATCCACTAACTATCTTTTCAGGCTTGCTTTCAATTGTTACTGTTCTTCCTAAATGATCTGTAATTTCTACACTATCATTCTTTGGTTCCTCCACAGGTGTCTCAACTACTGGTTGCTCAATTGGTGCTTCTACTGGCGTTGCCTCTTCCTTAGGTGTACATCCTACAAATGATAATGTCATTACAAGAGCTAATATTACTAATAAGCTTCTCTTACCGAAATTCATGTTATTCCTCCTCTATGTCTAAATAAATCTTTATTAACCTAAATTGAATATAATACAATAAATTTTTTATGTCAAGATTTTAACGAACTATTAAGATTCTCTATATTTGAATGTTTGTTATTGGTTTTTTTAATATGACATACCAATCCATAAGATGCTATAATCTATTTTAAGCCTCGAGGAAACTGCTGCAACGAGGTGGAAGATATTTTAAATCTGGTTACTATGTTTTGTTTGGAGGATATGATGGGCAGAATTGTTTATATAAATCTTGCTAATAAGCAGATTAAAGAAATCAATAATGACACTAGGGACTATGGAAGAGGACTTATAGCAAGATTACTTAGGGAAGCTACCACTTCTGATGTTGATAGATTGGATGAAGACAACATTATAGTTTTAGCTCCCGGTCTCTTCTCAGGTACATTAGCTCCAAGTACAGGAAGGCTTTTGCTAGGTACCAAGGAATCCAAGGATTCTGGAATTCAGATTTCAAATATGGCAGGTACTATTTCACAAAAATTAGCCTCTTTTAACATTGATGCTATGGTCATATCTGGTAAAGAAGCTGGTGATCTTGTTACAATTCTTATAGAAGAAGATACTATATCATTAGAATATATTGCTGATATTAGAGGACTTGAGGTATCACCAACCATTGAAAAAATACGCACTTTATATGGTAAGGACTGTAGTATGATTGGTATTGGACCTACTGGAGAAAATTTACTGCCTATTTCAAGTGTTTTCAGTACATATCCTGAGGGAAATCCAGCCTTTTATTGTGCCAGAAATGGGATTGGTGATGTATTTGGTTCCAAAGGAGTTAAAGCCATTGCAGTAAAGAGCAAGGCTCATTTCGAAGCTGAAGTTCACGATAAAGAGAACTTTAGAAACACATCAAAAAAGTTATCTAGACTAATAATAGACCATCCTATCTGTGGTGATGCTTTACCTGGTCTTGGCTCCATAACTTTAATGAAAATGATGCAACAAGGAAGATTTATTGAGTTTGACAAATCTATTGATAAAAAAACTTCTAATAATGGAAATAATATAGGGAAAGGCATAAATAGAACTTGTTCTCCTTTATGTGTTGTTGGATGCTTAAATAGACATGCTAAATCAGATGAAGACTTTTACTCTGCTCCTGCTGAAAGTGAAGCATCAGCTGCACTTTTTGAAGCATTTGGTCTAGAGGATAAAAGGTATGTCAAGGATTTTACAAGTAAATGTTTTGAGCTTGGTTTAGACTGTATGGAATTTATATTTTCTTGTGAGATGTACTTTAAGCTGGAAGGGATAATTGGTAGCACTACTTCTCTTGATAAGGCTGTTGATGAGGTAAGTAATATGACCTTGGTTGGCAGAATACTTGGAAGTAGCACTAAAGGTATATATGAGCTATTTAAAGAAAAAAATCAAGCTAAGACAATGGTCTCAAAGCCTTCTATAGTTCAGGAAAAGAATTTTAATATCGATATTTCTTCAAATACTCATATCCCTGGCTTATCTGATTTGGACTATCTATATGCATATATTATTGCTATGGAGAATCTTGGTTTTTGTTTGTTTACGTCCTTTGCCTTTATAGATTCTGCTGAAGCCTTAGATTTATTAGGTAATATGTATTATTATAAAACTGGGCTAAAGATCCAGCCTAAGGAGATTTTACAATATGCCCTAGACACCCTAGCTGCTGAGAATCAATATGAAAAAGAGGCCAGACTATCAGGTGTATCAAAGGCTATTCCTAATTTTGTTAAGGTACTATATAGATATTTTAATGATACAAATTAATAAAGACTTCATTATGGCTTGAGTATCCTAGAGCCATGATGAAGTCTTTTTGTTTTTTTACTAATTAATTGAAAGCAATATACCTTTAGAGAATAGGTATAGGTAAGATTCTTTAACCTGTTTTTTTGTAATCTTTTGGATAGCCTCTTTATAATAGGCTATTTGCTGTCTATATTCAGACTTTAACAAGTCTAAATTGTCTTCATTAACAGAATCTGTCTTATAATCTACTAGTACAATGTCATCCCCCTCATAGAAATAGCAGTCTATTATACCTTGAACAAGTATGGTATCCTCCTTGTTTAGATTGTTTAATATTCTATCGGCTTCCTTCTTAATAACAAAGGGAGCTTCTCTTTTTACAAAAGGAGAATTCTTCATCCTTATACCTATTTCACTGTTATATAATGCTTCAATTTTGTCAGCATAATTCTTAATGATAAATCCTGATTCTAATTCAGATAGTAGATTTTTCTTTGTAATTTCTGTAATTTGCCTTACTATCTCTTCCCTATGAAGATTTTCTACACTTATATCTATATGCTCCATCACCAAGTGAAGCAATGTACCTATATCTGCTCCGCTTAATTTTTTATTCTCTAATATGAAGCTTTTACCTTTTTCATCATACTTAGGCATATTTGATAGTGTAGGGATTTTATATCTTAATTTCTTGAATTTCTCTTCACTCATATTGTTTATTTCAGTTACAGAAAGCTTTGTTGGTGTTTTTATTGAGTTTTCGTAATTATATCCAAAGCTTAGAAGCTTTCCTATTTCATCTAATCTTTCTTGATTTGTAGCAATTTCTAATTCTCTTATTTTATCTTCTAGTGTAGCTTTTACCTCTTGTCTATCATCCCCTTGTAGCAAATCAGAATAAGAAATTTTTCCTATCTTAAAATCATCTATAATGCCTACTGAAAAAATATCATCTAAATCCTCCATAGTCTTGTTCTCAAATAGACAAGAGCCTATCCAATCAAGATATGACCTTCCTTTATATATAAAGTACTTTGAATGTCCTTTACGCCACTTTCTTATTTTTTCATCAAATCCCTTTATTGTACCTACCATTATGAGCTTATCTATTGCTCTTGTCATGGCAACATAAAGTATCCGCATTTCCTCTGATAGATTTTCAAATTTCATTTTGTGAATTATGGCCAATCTTGATAGGGTATCCTTTTCTATACGATCCTCTTCATTTATATATTTTGTGCCTATACCATAATCCTTATGCATCAATATCTTTGGCTTGCTATCCTCTAGACTAAATTGTTTGTTTAGTCCACACAATATAACTACAGGAAATTCAAGACCTTTACTACTGTGTATTGTCATCAATCTGACTACATTGTCATTTGCACCAAGGGTTTTGGCTGTACTGGTTTTAGTTTGGCTGCTACTATTTAGCTTTTCTATATACCTTAGAAATTTAAACAAGCCCCTCATAGATGTCTTTTCAAAATCATAGGCCTTGTCTGCAAGAAGCCTTAGGTTTGCTTGTCTTAGCTTGCCATTTGGCAAGACTCCAACAAAGTCATAATAGCTACTTTCCATCATGATTTCCCATATTAGATCACTTAAATGTGTGTATGTGTTTCTATCAGTCCAGTCAAGTATTTGATTCATAAAAGCATTTAACTTATTTGATAGATTAATAGAGAAATCATCCTTTGCGGAATCAGTCTTTATCTTTTCTATAAATTTATTGCAGGCGTCAATATATCTGTCATGTGGATAACTTGCTCTTATTTCTATAAGTTCTTCACTTGTAATCCTTCCGATGGGCGACCTCATAACACTGATTAATGGAATGTCCTGTCTTATATTATCTATCAATCTTAGAAGGTTAACTAATACTTGAATCTCTATAGTGTCATAGTAGCCAGCACCACCATCAAAATAGAAGGGAATACCCTCTCTATTAAATACCTCTTCAAAGATATTTGACCAGTTTGCAACTGACCGTAACAATATAACTATATCCTTGTAATCAATTTTTCTAAAACTACCTTCTACATTTGCATCATAGGTATCTTTTCCTAGTATGGTTTTGATTTTACCCGCCGCATATAAGGCTTCAATTTCAGCAGTTTGAATTGACTCTATCTCATCATCAACCATATCTGCATTATCCTCATTGTAAGCAGAAATTTGTGACTTATGAATGATATCCAGTTCTACTGGATTTTCATTTGGAAATATATTACCGTTGTTTAAATATACATTTTCGCTATAGTCTATTTCTCCTAAGTCACTAGTCATAATATTACTAAACACATAGTTTGTAGCATCTAAGATTTCCTTTCTACTACGGAAATTCTTATTTAGTTCAATTACTCTATGAATTGAGTTTTTATCTAAAGTCTCCCTATCATTATCATATAAATTATACTTTTCATTAAATATACTAGGATCAGCAAGTCTAAACCTATAGATGCTTTGCTTTACATCTCCAACCATAAATAAGTTATCATTTCCTTTAATTTGATCGATTATGGCTTCTTGGATACTGTTGCTATCCTGATATTCATCAATAAATATATAACTCAATTTATTTTTATATGAATTAGCTACCTCTGATGGTTGGTAGACAAAGGTGGAATCATCTATATATTTTTTATTTCTAAATATTTCAAGGGCATAATGCTCTAAGTCATTAAAATCTACAAGAGATTTCTCTATCTTCTTCTTTTTATATGTTTCATCTAAGTCAATAATCAAATCCTTTAATGCCGCTATAGAGCTATACATATAGTTTATGTCCTCTACATATTTGTCTATAGAATCATAAGGAAATATATCTTTTAATGAATTTATTACATCCTTGTACTCTTGTCTTAGTTTGTCTTTTATCTCTGTTTGCTTTTCTTCATTTACATCTATTAGGCTAGTATCGTCCTTCTTATACCTTTTAATTGTAGGAGCTTTGAACTCAGATACATATCTAACAAAGGTCATTAAATCCTTTCTTAGAGCAATCTTTAGCTCATCAAGAATTGCTAAGTCCTGCTTTAATGTTTCTTCATATAATTTGGGTCCATCTTTCTCTCTGCATATGTTTATTCCAACCTTTAGAATATCTATAGCACCATCTAATTTCATATCAACATATTGTCTTGTTTCCTTGTACCATATTGAATCTATAAATTCATCTTCAGTTAGATTCATATGATTTACACTATCCTCTAGCCATTGTAAAGGATCAGGAAAACTCAGTATGAAATAATAAAGCTTGGTTAAAATCTTGCTTAGTTCATCGTCTCCTCTATTTCCTGTGAATCTTTCTACTAGATTACTAAAATCAAGGTTGTTTTTACTATATGCTCTTTCTAAGACCTCAGAAATGGACTCCTGTAGTAATATGCTTATTTCACTAGTATCACCAATTCTAAAGTTAGGGTCTAATCCAATTATATGAAAGTTTTTTCTAACTACATCTAAACAGAAGGAGTGGATTGTGGTTATTTGTGCTCTATTTAAAAGGCTCAATTGCTTTCTTATATGCTTCATATTAGCTTCTTCTTGAGCTGCTTTAACCAAGGCCTTTTGTATCTTTTGCTTCATCCCAGCTGCAGCAGCATTTGTAAAGGTTACAACCAGAAATTTGTCTATATCCACATTTTCATCTTTGACCAGCTTGATAATTCTTTCTACTAAAACTGCCGTTTTTCCAGATCCAGCAGCTGCTGATACAAGAATATTGGATTTCCTTATATCGATTATTCTCTTTTGCTCATTTGTCCACTCCATTCTCTTCACCTCCACTACTCATTATGCTTGCAATCACGTCATTCTTATTTAATTTCCTAAGATATCTATAATCATTTCCTATAGTTTTATCAAATTGACAAATACTCATATACTCACAATAGCTACAAGGATTTTGTCCGTTGTATTTTTTATATGGATTTATATCAAAATTACCATTCAAAATATCTAGAGTTATTTCAGAGCATTTCCCCTGAACAAAGAGCAAAAGTTTTTGGAATTCATCTTCACTTAGGACATTGGAGTTAGCCGTAAATTCTCCATCCTTTTTAATCCCTACTGGAATTATACTGGATGAAGCTTCCAAGCTATTATCCAACATAGATACAATTTCTTTGTCTTTGAGTACAAGGCCCTTGAGCTTTAACTCCTTAAATATTTCCTCCTCTGGATTGTCTATATTCTTATTGATGATTGGATCATCTATATGATAATAGAAAATTCCACCTACCTTTGGTTTCTTTCCAAATAGCTTTTCCCCATTTTGTAATATTGCATTTAAATATACCAAGAGTTGCATTTGAATACCCTCTGAAGCATCTGCTAAGTCTATATCATTGGCAGAGGACTTGTAATCCATAATGCTTATATATATCTCACCATTATCATCTTCAAAGGCGTCTACTCTATCTATTTTACCTCTTAACTTTACTATTTGATCATTTATTTTGATTTCAATAGGGTCTATAAAATTCCCATTTTTCACTTGTTTATCGTTCTTGTCAATTACACCAATTTGAAGTTCAGTAAATCTTGGTCTGAACTCGCTATTTTGTAATTGCTTTACTATTGTATTTGCTGTTCTATTTAAAACCCTTTGTATTTTCTCTTTAAGGTATTTGTTTCTATTGTTTGCATCTAAGGCAGTAACCTTTTTTGATTGCTCAAATAGAACCTTTTCTATACTATCTTTTATTTTACTTTCTACTTCATCCTCTGTAATGACATTGATTCTTTCACTTGATTCAATCAGCTTATTGATAAAATCTTCTAATACTTCATGGTTTATATTTCCCAGGTCATAAAATTCTATTTTTTGACTTTCTCTTGGCTTAGGTTTTAATATATTATCAACGAAATATTTAAATGGACATTGAGCATAGGTTTCAAGCTTAGAAACAGACATATTTATCTCAGCAGAGAATATCTTCTTCAATATTTCAGGATTTATAGCTTCTACTTGATTGGTGTAATTTAGGCTTTCCTCTATAATTTTAAATCTTTGGCTGTCATTTTCCTTATACCAAACAAATAAGTCCTTCCATATATCATCTATTTTATCTCCATCCAAATACTTTCTTATATTCTCCACTAATTTATCATAGGAACCACTGCGGTTTGTAATATACTCAAGATCATTTGTATCTGTTATATCACTTTTCTCTTCAAGAGAAGTAAATATTCGCTTAAGTGTATCAATGTATAGGGATGGTTGCAAACTACTACCATCAACGGTTCCTAATGCATAGCTAATATACAATTTTTCTCTAGAACTTGAAAACACCTTATATTGCATATGCTTGTCCTTAAAGTAACTAAAGTTTGAGCCACTGAGAATCTTTATATTATTTTGTAACAAGATTTCTCTTTCTTCACTTTGTAATATGCCTTTTTCATTATTCGAGTCAAAATTTCCTTCATTTGCACCCAATATAAATAAAGCTTTGGAGTTGCTGACTGCAACCCTAGACATATCCCCTATCTCAACCTTATCTATGGTTGGTGGAATAATGCTAACCTTTACCTCTTTAAGACCTGATTCTAGTATCTTTCGATATTCTAAAGGCGTAATGTAAGAGTTTTGCTCCACTAATAGAATTTGTTCAAAGATTTCCATCACATAATTCCAGACTTGAGAGAATTCACTGGATTCTTGGTATTTATTCTGATTAATAAATGAACGAATCATTTCTTGAATTTTCTCATATACCTTGTCTTCTTCCAAATAGTCTAAAATAAATCTTGTAATATCACTAATTGATGAAAGAGCTTTGAACTCTTCCATTTTACCTTCAAAGTTTGATACAAATGCTTGTCTTATTTCATCCATTTCTGGATTATCATTGAAATTTCTAAACCACTTTGAGCCTTCTATTCCATATTTAAGAGCATAATTTTCAAGTCTACTCACTTGAGTCTTGTCCAAAGATGAGAAATTACTTTTAAGATATTCAAAGACATTTTCATATTTAAAATTCCAAATAAAGATATCAAGAAGGGATATTAAGTACTTACTTAAAGGATTGTCCATTATATCTCTTTTAATATCCAGAAAATATGGTATTTGGTATTTATCAAATATCTTTTTAATATTGCTACTATACCTATCCATATCCCCAAGTGCTACTTTTATATCCTTCCATCTATAATTATGATCCCTGATTAGGGCTATCATCTTAGCTGCTAATTTCTCCGTCTCTGTATATGGGTTCATAGATGAATAGATATTGATATTAGTGGTCTTTTCACTATAAACTTCTGGCTTAAATGAGAACAAGTTGCTTTCAATAGCTCTAATTTCATTTGAAGGATTGAAGGAATCATTAAGAGGGAGAAGCTCTAAATCTTCTCCCATTAAATCCCTTATATCTTTAAATGTATCATATATGGTTTTAAAATATTCCCAATCATCAAAGGCTTCCAAATCACTGAGATACTTAGAGTCTATATTTAATGATATTGTTACAGATTTAGAATAATCTACAAGGTTTTTTATGAAATTTATTCTTTGTTGATTTAAGCTTTCAAAGCCGTCAATCCATACCTTGGAATTTTTAATGAGGCTTGAATCCTTTATTTTTGATATAGATAATAGGAATCTATCTTCTGAATCTAAAAAATTATCCTTTAATTTTTCATTGTATTTGGAGTAAATAAGGTATATATCATGGAATTTACTCTGAATGAAGTAATTTTCAGTTTTATTTGATACATCCTTTAGTGAGTTTGGATCTACTAGATTTTGTTTAAGCTCTTGGAGTAATCTATTGAATTCTCTAAGGAAGCCTTCTTGACTACTTGCTTTCTTAAACACTTTAAGTTCTAGAGAATTTTCTTCGAAAAGTTGCTTTAGAAGCATGATTCTTCCTATATCAGTGATTTCATTGACCTTATAGCCACCAACATCTTCAAGAATTTTATCTGATAGTCTCTTGAAGCTCAAAATATCAACATTAATAATGCCCTCAGCTTTTAGTCTCTCGATGATATCAAATTCTGTTTGATAGGTCATTAAATCTGGCACAATAAGTATTAGATTGTCTTTCGTTCCTTTATCTATTTCTCTTCCAATTTCATCAAAAACATAGGTAGATTTACCTGTTTTAGCACGGCCTGTGATGACTTTCATATATTACCTCCATATGCCTTTATCAGTGATTCTTAATATGGACATTAATTACTTTTATTAATGTTGAATGAATTGTATTTTTAATCCATTAGGATCTAGAACAAAGAAATATTTAGTAGCTGGATTTGGTTGAAATGGTCCACTATGAATTGCTATACCCTTAGCTTTTATTTCCTCCACCGCTTCATCTGTTGATTCAACTGCAAATCCTAAGGAAATGTCTTGTCCGAGATTTACATCACTTTTGTTTTTATCACAGATTAATTCTACTAGAGTCTCTTCTTCTCCTAGAAAAACTATCTCCATAGTTGGGCCAGCTTGTATCTTTCTAACTACTGGTAAACCTAGAACCTCTTGATAAAACTTTAGTGACTCCTCCATGTTCTTAACATAAATAGTAGCATGTGCAAATTTCATTGTATTGCCTCCCATTAGTTTTTATTAGTATTTATTATAATTATACCATAGAAAAAAGCTTAGAAATTAATCTAAGCTTTTTTTATTCCTGTGTAAATAAATATTGCATCTCTTAAAAACTCTGCTTTTCCTGGATTCTCATCATCATAGTAGGCTTTAAATCTTTCATCATCAACATACATTTGAGCTAAACCAGCATGAGCTTCTTTGTCTCTGCTGCTTTTTGAGCTAAGTCACTAGCAGGATTTTTGTGTTTGAATGCTTCTCCTAAGAAGAATTTTATTTGGGATGCTAGTTCATTTAGTTTGTTAAAATCTTCTTGTGTCATATTTTTAAATCTTTCATTTGACTTATTTACGATTTCTTCACTATATTTTTCTCTGATTTCTTCACCATATTTAGCTTCATTTTCTACTATCAATTTTTCCTTAAAGCCTTCAAACTTTTCTTTATCTTCCATATGAATTTCTCCCTCCATTGAAGCTAATGTCTTTTCTACATTGGCTATTAGCTTATCTATCTTGGTTTTCTCCAATAGGAGCATAACCCTATGATCCTTTAGTGCAGACTCTCTATCGAAACCTGGAGACTCTATAATCTTCTTTATCATAGAAAGCTCTAGTCCTAGTTCTCTGTAGAACATAATCTGCTGTAGTGTGTCGACTTCACTAGCACCATATATTCTATAGCCTGATGAATTTATTCTAGCCGGCTTAAG
>CAYZZR010000030.1:0-16946 GCA_964482775.1 uncultured Tissierella sp.
TGTCTTTATTATAACTTCTTTTGTCACAGTATGTAAACACTTAGGAGCTTTTATTAAAATAATAATCCTTGGATATATTCTATTTAATATCCAAGGATTATTTATAGGCTTTTCCTATAAGCTTCTATTTCAATTTCATTGGCATATACAAAATGCTCAGATTCGATTTCTACCCATTTTGGTTTATAAACTGTGTAATCATGGCATTTTTCTTCATATATTTCAAGCTTTTTCATCTTTTCTAATCTAGGTTCTGGAATAGGAATAGCTGATATAAGTGCTTTCGTGTAGGGATGTAGCGGATTCCTAAATAATCTTTCTGTTTCAGAAAGTTCAATAATCTTCCCCTTATGAATCACAGCTATTCTATCAGTGATATATCTTACAACAGATAAATCATGAGATATAAAAAGATATGTTAAAGCTAAGTTTTTTTGCAAATCAGCTAGTAGATTTAATACTTGTGCCCTAATTGAAACATCCAGTGCTGAGATTGGTTCATCAGCAATTATAAAGTCTGGTTCCATTATCAGTGAACGTGCTATCCCTATTCTTTGCCTTTGTCCCCCAGAAAATTCATGGGGAAATCTAGAGGCAAACTCAGGCAATAGACCAACATCTAGTAAAGCCTTAGCAACCTTCTCTTTTCTCTCTTCTTCAGATGAATAATTCTTAATGTTATATAATCCTTCAGAAACAATATAGTCTACTTTAGATCTCTCATTTAAGGATGACATAGGATCTTGAAAAATCATTTGTATACTTTTAAGGATTTCTTTATCAAGTTCCTTGCTTATCTTACCAGATATCTTCTTTCCCTTATAAAATATTTCACCATCAACAATATCATTGATCCTCATTATAGCTCTAGCAACTGTAGTTTTTCCTGAACCAGATTCTCCCACTAGTCCAAAGGTTTCACCCTTAAAAATGTGAAAACTTACGTCATCAATAGCAACAAATTTATTTCTTTTACTAGCAAATTCAACTCTAATATTTTTAAGCTGCAATAAAATCTCTCTATCCATGATCCATTCCCCTTTGCTTATTGAAAATCCTAATGGCTTCTGGAGGGTCTACCTTTGGAGCTCTGCTATCAAGTAACCAAGTTTTTGCTTTATGAGTAGGACTTATATAAAAGTTAGGAGGTTTTTCTTCAAAATCTATCTTCAATGCAAATTGATTTCTAGGGGCAAAGGCATCACCTTTTAAATCTAGAAAGAGATCTGCTGGTGTTCCTTTAATAGAATATAAAGGCTGCCCTTTTATTCCAAGTTGAGGAAGCGAAGACAATAGCGCCCAAGTATAAGGATGTCTAGGATCATAGAAAATCTCTTCGCAACTTCCAATCTCGATAATATCTCCTGCATACATGACAGCTACCCTATCTGCAACATTAGCTACTAAACCTAAATCATGTGTAATATACACTGTAGTTAAATTATATTTCCTTTTTAAATCCTTTAACAAATGAAGTATCTGTGCTTGGATTGTAACATCTAATGCTGTAGTTGGCTCATCACAAATCAATATCTTTGGTTTACAGGCTATTGCTATGGCTATTACAACTCTTTGTCTCATACCACCAGAAAATTCATGTGGATATTGATTGTACCTTTTTTCAGGATCGATTATCCCTACATCTTTGAGAATATTTATGGCCTTATTTTTTGCTTCTTTGCCCTTTATAGCTTGATGCAATTCAACAGTTTCTTTTACCTGTTTTCCAATGGTTTTTAATGGATTTAGAGAAGTCATGGGTTCTTGAAATATCATTGCTATTTCTTTACCTCTAATAGCTATCCATTCTTTTTCTGTCTTAAACTTACTTAAGTCTTGACCCTTATAGATAATACTCCCTGATTCTACCCATCCGTTGCTATCAAGTAACCCCATTAAGCACTTTGCAAAAACTGACTTTCCAGAGCCTGATTCACCAACTATAGCTAAGCTCTCACCTTCGTATAGGTCTATGGAAGCATTTCTAATAGCAGTTAAAATTTTACCTCTTAGCTTAAATTTTACAACTAAATCATCAACACTCAATATAATTTTAGCATTCATAGTTGTTCTCCTATATATGATTTCGTGGATCAGCAGCATCTGCAAAAACATTTCCTATAAGGTAAAAAGAAATAGTAATCAAAGATAATACAATAGATGGAAAAATCAGTTGATATCTGAGTGATTCAACCATCATGACTTCTCTCCCTTCATTTATCAAATTACCAAGTGAAGGTACATTTATTGGCAAACCTAATCCTATATATGTTAAAAATACCTCTGATCCAATAGCCCCTGGTATTGCAAGAGCAAGCCTCAACATGATCACTGAAACTAGATAGGGTAATAGGTTTTTGCTAATTATTCTTCGAGTGGGTGTTCCTAAACACCTAGAAGCCAAATTATATTCTCTGTCTCTAATTATGACTATTTGATTCCTAACAAATCTAGCCATAGAAAGCCAACCTGTCATACACATAGCAAATATAAGGGTAGTGATGCTGGGTCTCATTATATATGTAAGTAAAACTAAAATAATAGTATTTGGAATATTATCGAGTACATTGTATAATTCAGTTATAATCCTATCTAGCCCCCTTACATATCCCCATAAAGCTCCAATAGTAATTCCTAGAATAGACTCCCATAATCCAACCAATATTCCGATTAATAGGGACGTTCTAGTCCCGCTCCATATCCTAGCCCACAAATCTTGCCCAATAGAATTAGTCCCGAAAATATATTCCTTATCTGGTTTATAATTTCTTAGTTGCAGTCCCGTTCTAGTATCAATATTTATTTCAGTAGGTGATTTTTGATTGGGTAAATAAGGTTGTAGTATTGTGAAGCTTAGTAACAATACAAGCAAAACAAAGAAGAATATTGCAATTTTGTTTCTAGAAAACACATGAAATGTAGATAGCCAATAGGAGTAATTTGAGTATCCAGCTTTTTGAGCTCTAGAATTATCATATTTAGCAAATTCGAATAAAGAATCATTAATTCCATCTGACAACCTTTCGATTTTTAAGCTCAATTATCTACTACCCCCTCTTTGGAGTTTAATTCTAGGATCTAATATAGCCATTAGAATATCACCTATAAAAAGACCAAATATACCTATAGAAGAATATATCAGAACTAAAGCCTGAACCAGAGTATTATCTTGTCTTTGTATGGCATCTACCAATAATCCTCCCATGCCAGGAATCGAATATAGTGATTCTATATAAATGGATCCGGCAATTGTATAAAGAATTGTACTTGGTAAATATTGAATCATAGGAACAAAGGCATTTCTTAAGACATGACTAAGCATAATCTTATTATTTTTTAAACCTTTTGCTCTAGCTAATTTCACATAATCTTTATTCAACTCGTCTACCATATATCTTCTCATCCACATAGCATAGGATGCAATTCCTCCTAAAGACATGGATATGGCTGGGAGTATCCATGAATTTTCTTTATCTACATTAAATAGAATTGGTAAATCGAGCAGATTGGTAATATAAAGTTGTAGAAATAAATAGTAAACTGCAGCAGGAACAGCACTTATAAATACGATGTAAGAAGTAGCAATTTTATCTATTAACTTCCCTTTGCTTAATGCCATACTTATACCTAAGGCTATACCTACTATTAGCGATAATCCTAAAGCAAATAATCCAAACCTCAATGAATATGGCATCTTACCATTTATAATGGTTGAAATTTCAACCTTAGGTCTATATATAATGGATTGCCCTAAATCTCCTTTTAATGTTTGCTTAAAGAACTTAAATAGTTGTTTATAAACAGGATCTCTAAGTCCCATATTTGTCAATATTGCTTCTCTCTGATTATAATCGAGCTTTTCATAATTATCCCCAAAGTAACCTTCCTCAGGTAATAATCTCATTAACAGAAATACTATAGTAATTACTATTAACAAGGTTCCTAATGATTGGATGAATCGTTTTAAAGTATAGCCAAGCATGATTTTCCTCCCTTTAAAAGTAAAACTATACAAACTTTATCATTGTATATTGGTGAATTAATAACCTCTATACTTATTTTGTGTCATTCTTTAATGCTTCAATTCTCTTAGACTCCCACTCCTTCTCATGTTCGAAAAATTCTTGGCTATTCATAGATTTCTTCATCAACATCCTTCCCTTATATCTCTCTGAGGATACTCCAAATGGAGAGAATTGAGAATCAAACGGATTCAATCTTGATGCCACATAGCCTCCACCATATGAGCCACCCCCACTAACTGAAAAAGGAATAGAAAAAGCTTGATTGATTAAAAAAGCTTCTGCTTCTGCAAATAACTCATATCTTCTATCTAAATCCAATAATTCACTTTTTGCTTCATTAACCATATTTTCATAGATGTTCTTACCATTAGTATCTTTATATCCTTTTGCTAAATGCGGCCAATTATAGTTGCTTTCTGGACTAAATGGGTCTGTATATGTTTCTGGATCTGCATAATCCGGTCCCCAGTTGCATTCCAATAAAGCGTAGTTCCCATTCCTCCTAGTTTCTGATAAAAAACCTGTAGGTGGTCTTGAATCAATAATTATATCTATAAAATCACTTCCTAATAAATTTTCCATCTGTTGTTCGATTACTTGAGCGCGATTTGCCCATTCAGATGATCCTGTATTATATGGCATCAATACCTTAACTGGAAAAGTTATTAAATCTTTTAACTCTGACATGGCCTTTTTCTTAAATTCTATGGATAGGGCTTTATCAAATGAATCCCTATTAGAAATTTCAGCCAATGAGCCAAGTTGAGTATAGTCTATGCCTTTAGCATCTACAAAGTTCTTAGGGGTAATAGTATTTAATATTCTTTTGTCTGGATTATATGGTTCTAGGGTAAGCATAGCTGCCCTTCTATCAAAGGCATGAAATAAAGCCTTTCTGAAACTTAAGTTATTTACAGCCTCCTTCCAATTTTCAGGTTCATATTCTTTAGCAAATTGCGGATTAAAGTTAAAGCAATAAAAATAAGTATAGTAAGTTGTTTTATTAGGTCTTACCATTTTGCTTTTTTCTAAATCATTCATCCATTCATCAAGGACAGTAGATGGAATTTCAGCGTTATCTATATCCCCTCTAAGAAATAATTCGGGTGCTAAAGCTGCAGCTTCCTTATTGTAGATTGCATTAATCTTCTTAATAAATACATTTTCTTTATCCCAATATGAATCATTTGACACTAATACCCTTCTTGTTTGTGGTTCAAAGGTATCTAAAATATAGGCACCATTATAGAGTAGATTGTAGTTATCAGTTCCAAATAATTCACCCTTTTCCTCCAAATACTTCCCGTTCACTGGAAAGAAACAAGAATAAGTTACCATGGATAAGAAATATGGAACTGGTTTTTCTAGTGTATATTCCAAGGTGTACTGATCTATTGCCTTTATACCTACTTGAGAAAAATCGCTTATTTCCTTCTTATAATACTTATCTGCATTTTTTATGACACTATAAACTATATTTGCTGTTAATGATTCATTAGAACTATCTAATACATACTCCATTGAATCTACAAAATCCTGGGCTACAAGCTCTGCATATTCTTCACCATCTTGACTAACCCATTTTACGCCCTCTCTAAGTCTAAATGTCCAAATCTTATCGTCATCTGAAACAGTCCAATCTACTGCAAGTGCAGGTTTTACAAGACCATATCTGTCATATTCTACTAGGGTATCAACTAAATTAGCAGCAAGACCAAATTCATTGGCGCTAGATGTTACCAGATAATTAATTGTTGTGAGTTCACTTGAATACATATAGTTATATTCCTGTTCCTCTGCTATGTTCAATTCTTTAGCAAGCTTATCTTGAGATTCTATAGGTATTACATTTTCAGTATTTCTTAAACTATCCAGAGACTCCTTAGAAGAGCATCCAGTTACGAATATTATCAGGGCTAGAATTATAACTAATATTTTTTTCATATTATCCCCCTCAAATTTACTTAATTACAAAGACTCTTATTTATGTATATTAAGTTTATCTAGAAATATTAATCAATTATTCCCATAATAAAAGAGCATACCTAGTATATGCTCTTTTAAATAGTATTTATTTGTGTACATTAAAGTAGGTTCCGCCGATAAATTCTCTTAAAATTGAATTAGGAGGAATTGCATCTTCAATTTCTATATCTCTGAAATACTCTAAAAATCTTAAAAGCTTTTTAGCTTCACTATAGTATATACTAGAGTTATCTATGGTGGATAACAATGGGACTATGTGTTTCTTCAAAACAGCTAGCTCATAAACAAGAGCTGAATCAAACATTATATCTGCTTCCTCTTGGAATGGAAATATATGTTTTTCTTCTCCCGCTCTAACCCCACTCCATAACTCAAATGTTCTTGAAATATCATTTCCTCGAAATCTAACATCTCTTACTATTCTTCTAATTAGTCTAGTATCGGTGGTTGAAATACGATTATGGGAATCAATATTTAATTGGGTTAAAGCAGATATATATATTTTATACTTATTCTTTTCTGGTATATTGGCTGTAAGTCTAGGATTTAATCCATGTATACCTTCAATAATTATAGGATGATCCTGATCAACTCTTACAAATTTACCAGTTTTTTCTCTATTTCCTGTTATAAAATTGAATTTCGACAACTCAATCTCCTTACCTTCTAATAAGGCTACTAAGTCCATATTGAATGCATCTATATCTATAGCCTCTAACGCCTCAAAATCTGGAGTTCCATCAATATTTAGAGGAGTCTTTCCCCTATCTACAAAATAATCATCTACAGAAATAGCAATTGGTCTTTTACCATTTACCCTAAGTTGTATTGAAAGTCTATTTGCAAAAGTTGTTTTCCCAGAAGATGAAGGCCCTGCTATCAAAATAATGTTCCTATCTTGATCTTTACAGATATCATCAGCTATAAATCCAATTTTTTTCTCATGTAAAGCTTCTGCTATTGCTATTACTTCCCCAATCTTGTTCTTGTTTGTCTTTTCATTGAGAGATCCTATATAAGCCAAATCCAATATATCAAGCCAATTATTTGCTTCTTTAAATATCATTGCCAATTTTTTCTGTTCTTTATAATTATCAATATTATATTCATTTTTCTTACTAGGGAATATTAGTAAAACTCCTGGATAATAGTATTTCAGCTTGAATTCTCTTACATATCCAGTTGAAGGGGCTAAATATCCATGAAAAGAGTCGAAATGGTCATTTAATTTATATACACTAACTTTCTCTTGATCAATAGATTTAAACAACCTTACCTTATCTTCATATCCCTCTGCTTCAAATAGCTTGATAGCCTCATCCTTAAGATAATCCATTCGAGTTATATCTATATCAGATTCAACAATCTCTCGCATTTTATCTTCAATTTCTTTAGTTTTACTGAATGTAATGCTTCTATTGTTCTCAAGTTCAGCGTATAATCCTGAACCTAGAAAATGTTCTATTGAAACATTGGCGTCCTTGTATAGGTCTTTTACAGCCATTATAAATACAGCTGATATAGTTTTTGTATATATTCTATAACCATCAACATCTTGATTATCTAAAAACTTTATCTCCATTCCATGATGTATAGGCTTATTTAAATTGTATATTTCGTTATTTATTCTAGCTCCTAAATACTTCTTATGTTCTACGCCAAATACCTCTTTAGATAAATCTAATAGATTAGAGTCATCTTTTACTATATATTCGCCAAAATCTAAAACCTTTACTTTAGCTAAATTCCCCACTAAATCACACTCCCATTAGAATAAATCTTCTTTTATATTTCTCATATTATCTTCTATAGGTGCTTCAAAGGATTTTTCATTTAAATATTCTAAATGCTCTGTCAATCCATTGAATTCAATTTTGTATCCATGTAGCCATTGATTCTCTAAATCGTATTCTAATTTAAATTTCTTATTAATAGCAGGACTACCATATTTTCTATCCCCAATAACTGGATATCCTAAAGAGGATAGATGTCCCCTTATTTGGTGGGTTCTACCAGTTATTAATTCAATTTCCAACAATGAATATTCTTTGCCTGATTTTAGGACTCTAACATGGGTCTCTATTCGCTTTAAGCCCTCAGCATCATCTCTTGATACTTCAACCATATTCCTATCCTCGTCCTTGCTTAAAAAGGCCTCTGCTTTGAAATCCTTTGTTATAGTACCTTTAACTATAGTAATATAAAATTTTCTAACAAATGTATTTTTTATTGCTTCATTAACTATCTTTAGACTTTGATAATTCTTAGCCCCAATAATAATACCAGAAGTATTTCTATCAAGTCTATTGCATATTGATGGTGTAAAGGTCTTTTCTAATCTAGGTACGTAATCACCTTTTTCAATTAGATAGCTTACCATGCTGTCGACTATATTATCTTCAAATTCATCACCACCAGCACCATGTGACAATATACCCATTGGTTTATTAATCAAAATAATGTTATCATCCTCATAAATGATATTTGGAATCAATTTGGATTTTATTTCACCTTTCACAGCTTTGAATTTTTCAATCGTTTCATCTGAAAGATATAGTTGTATAGAATCTCCTTCCATTATTATACTTTCTGGATTTGCCTTGTTACCATTTAGTTTTATATTCTTTTTTCTCAACATCTTGTAAATAAAGCCCTGAGTAGCATTTGCTAAATATTTCTTTAGAAATCTATCCATTCTTTGATCGCTTTCATTTTTATCAATTCTTATTTCTTTCAAAGTTTATCTCACCTTTTCCCTAGTCTTATGTTATAATTATAATATATCGTACGATTAAATCAAAATAAGTTTCAAACAATTATTGAGGTGAAAACATGAAGAGTATCATAGAAAAAATTCAAGATATCTTATATGATTATTTTGATTATGTTGTCATGTTTACAATCGTTGTTGCAGTTATTGCTGTGATCGGTTGGAGACTTGATGTTTTATTTGCAAAGGATGCTTCAGATATAGTACCTGAAACACAAGTCGTTGCTGAAGCACCGAATACAGATGAAACAGTTGAAGATATACCTTCTGATGATGAACAAACACCTCCAGATAACGAGGTTGCAAAAGTTCCAGATGATGAAACACCTGAAACTGAAACCCCTACAGTTGAAACACCGATAGTAACTCCGCCTATTGTTAACACTCCGATTGAGACACCTGTTGCACCTGCTGAGATCATAAAAATCAGCATCCCTGCAGGATCACTTCCTGGTAAGATTGCATCTATTCTCGCTGATAATGGATTAATCAACAGTAGCAAGGATTTTATCGCAAAGGCTGTGGAACTTAAGCTTGATACCAAGCTAAAATCTGGTAACTATAGCATTGTAAAGGGTTCTAGTTATGAAGATATACTTAAAGTACTTACTAAATAACTATGCGAAATGTATTTTTTTAAAAAGTCACTGGGAAACCCAGTGACTTTTTAGTATTTTTCATTTATATATTCATCTATCAATGAAGGTTTCATGCCTTCAATAAAAACACCTTCTGCTCTGAGTATATCTAAAAACCAAAGTGCTTTTGAATGAAATATTGCTTCCTTATAATCTAGAAGTACAACTTCAAACAATTTATCTTGAAGTGATTTTGAAGCGCATTTTACAAAGTATGCTTCTACACCTTTAAATTCAAGGAACTTCAATAAGCTTACAGCAGCTTTATCCTTTTCATTATAATAATTATTTCCTTTATTAAGGTAATAAACATAATATTTTTGATGTTTGCTTGTATTCTTTATTTCTTTAGATAAGGTTGTAAAATATTTTGCTAGAACGTTATAATACTGATAATTATACATTCCTTTTTCAAAGCTATCTACCTTTAAAAACGGTTTAATATTCATTCTTCTTACGATGTCATAATTATATTCAAGAAATTCTCTCTTTGTAATATCTCCATTTTTAAACTGCACTATTAATGAAGATCTATTTTCAAAAAATGTCTCAAACATACTTTTTCGTCTATACCTGCTAACATTTGATTCCAAATTATACACCCATTCTAATTCTAGTTTTCTTATTTAACATTAATTTGATTAGATATCTAATCAATTATATCATACTTTCCCTATTTCTAAGTATATTAATTTCACTTTCACTTAATTCTCTATATTCTCCAGTCTTTAGAGTAGCATCTAAATGCAAGGGTCCCATGGATATCCTTTTTAGAAAAACCACCTGCATCCCTAATGCTTCAAACATTCGCTTGACTTGATGATACTTTCCTTCTTGTATTGTTAATTCTATTCTTGATATCAAATTTGATTCAATAATTTCTAAAGATGAAGGTAAAGTTTTATATCCATCATCTAATATTATTCCCTCTACAAAAATCTTCTTATGATCTTCCTCTACAGTTCCAGCTATCTCAGCATAATAGGTTTTATCAACACCTTTTTTAGGAGATAATAGCTCATGTGCTAATTTCCCGTCATTAGAAATAAGTAGTAGTCCTTCAGTATCCTTATCTAGTCTGCCAACTGGAAATGGTTTGAAAATCAAATATTTATCTTCTAAGAGATCAATAACTGTTTCAGTCAATGGATCATCAGTTGAAGAAACTAAACCTTGAGGTTTGTTCATCATAATATATATATGCTTTCTGTAATTTATATCCTCGCCTCTAATAGTTATTTCATCTTCAAAAGGACTCACCTTATGTTCATTATCGTAAAGAACTTCTCCATTCACTCTTACTAAACCATCTTTGATATATCTTTTTACATCCTTTCTACTACCATAACCCATGTTAGCGAGAACCTTATCTAATCTTTCATTTTTAGCCATTTCAATTCCTCCATTAATACATTCTACATTAGATTCTAAATAATTAAAAGTATAAATATTTAAAATTTGCTTAGACTATATTTTGAAACTAATTTAGAAAGGAGACTAACATGGAAAATAATCAAACCCTAAATGGAGTAAAATGTGTAGCAACTAATTGTGAATACAATAAAGATGGTGAAAAGTGCACTGCAAAATCCATACTTGTTGAACCAAAATCCGCTAGAACATCAGATGACACTGATTGTTCAACATTTAAACCATTTAAATAAATATGTAATTTAAAAAGGAGCCCTGGGCTCCTTTATTTAAGCTTCTATCTCTAGACAGCTATCTCTCATATCTTCTGGTATCTTATCCATTGTATAATCTACATTTATATAAAACTCAACTTCATATTTCTTACATATTTTTTTCAATGAATCATGTAAGTATACTAAATCTTCTAATTCTAATCTCATTACTTTGTAAATACCATCTACATATATCTTTTCTAAATCGTAATCCATTGATAAAAGACCACACAAAAAGCCATAGAAAGATTCAACATTCAATATATTGAATTCTATGGCATTAATAAGTCGTACATTATAATTCAAAGTGAATATATGATCGTCATCCACATCAATAAATGCTATATTTCCGTTTCCCTCCTTCATATCTTTGTTAGCATTGTCAATTAACCATTTAGTTTTACCTGCACCTTTTTTTCCTAAAATAAACTTAACCATGATTAACCACCTAACCTTTCTAATATTTTGTAATGACTAAAAATTGTGATAATGTACTTTTTTAAATTCTATGAAAATTTTTTTAAAGCTTTACCATTTAAATAGTTGAATTTACTGCCTTGAAATCTATTTTCAGCTTCCATTTTGGAAACGATTTCATCTCTTATCTTCCACCATGATGTAGACCAATTAACGAACAATGCATTTTCTTCTGGAGCTCTTCCCATGATCCTTTGAATTACAATACTAGGATCTAAATATTCTAAAAAAGTTATTACTCTATTTATATACTCATTTTTAGAAATTATATCAATTTCACCATTTTTATATTGTTCTCCAATTGCAGTTCCATCTATAATATATAAGCTGTGTAACTTTATTTCATCTACCTTCAATGCTGATAAAATCTTTGCGTTCTCAATTACATCTAGGTTATTATCCCAGGGTAAATTTAAAATCAAATGAGTACAAACTCTTAAATTATTTGCTTTTATTCTGATTACAGCATCTATAAATTCAGCTAAAGTATGACCCCTATTTATCTTTACCAGACTATGATAGTTTACACTTTGAAGTCCTAACTCAATTATGATATCTATACCCATTTTATTTTGTATTTCACCAAGAAAAGACAAATATTTATCATTTATACAATCTGGTCTTGTAGAAATCGAAATTCCAACAATATTCTCCATAATAGCTTCCTCTATATAGGCTTTGAAGCTATCTAGGTCCATATAAGTATTGGAAAAATTTTGAAAATAAGCTATAAACTTCTTAGCCTTGTATCTTTTCCTAATATAGTTCATATTCTTTGTAATCTGCTCTTTTACTTTATAAGAGTTTGATAAATTTTCAAAGGATCCACCTTCCTCACCACAGAAGGTACATCCACCTACACTTAATGTACCATCTCTATTAGGGCAAGTCAATGGTAGATTAATAGGTAATTTATAAACCTTTTCTCCGTATTTATCTTTTAAATAATTTGCATAAGTATTATAAACAAATATCTCCAAGCTTTCACCTCAAAACTCTCAAATACCAAATATTTTACTTAATTCAAAGGAAACTCCTGAATTATTATTATCTCTTTCTGTAACTAAATTTGCTGCTTTTTGAACTAAAGAACTTCCATTTTTCATAGCAATACCTAAGCCTGAATTTAATATCATCTCTAAATCATTATTATCATCACCCATAGAAATTATCTCTCCAACTTTAATGCCCAAAACACTAGTGTATTCAAGAAGGGTCTTCCACTTACTTCCTGAATAACTCATGACCTCATACATAGCTTCGGCTACATCTATATACTCTAATAAATGTGAATTGTATTTGTTGGGGAATTTCTGATTAATTTCATCATTAAAATCTATTAAATCTCTGGTTTTTCCTGGATATACCAAAGCCAAAACCCTATCTAAATCATATAAATCAGTACTATCTATAATTTTATATCTATTATCAGTCTTAGGTAAATAGGCAAAATTACTGCTATTTATAATAGTTTTCTCTATTACCATATCATATCCACTATCATAATAATCTACATGAATAATAGGATTCAAGCCCCTATCTTTACCTGCAAATATAACCCTTTTATAGTCGTCTTTATTCAAGAATCTGCTAAATATTTCTTTATCATCTATAGTATTCCTTACTATGTTACCATTATTAGCTAATATAGTAATATTTCTATCTATTTTTTTTGTTAATTCCTTTGCTGCATAATATCTTCTACCAGTTGCAATAACCACTATAATTCCAGCATCAATTAACTTTCTCAAATATTTTAAATCATCAATAGATATATTTTTATTGCTATTTAAAAGGGTACCATCTAAGTCTAAGGCTACTAATTTAAACAAATAATACACCTCTTTGTGAAAAAAGCACCTTGCAAGCAAGGCACTTTTTATTTATTATTACTATTCTTCGTCTTCTTCCTCATCATATTCTTCATCTTCATCATCGTCACCATATAGGGCATAGAAAGCTTCTGAAACTAACTCAAATTCTTCCTCATCTTCAATTGGTCCTAGGTCGAATTCTTCGCCTTCTAACTCAGTATATGCATATAGCAATACTTCCTCTTCATCAATTGGAAGTAAAGCAATATATTCCTTTTCTTCAACTGAAAAAATACCTAAAACTTCACACTCTAATTCTGAATCATCTTCCAATGTTAAATAGATTATATCCACACCTTCATGATCATGGTCATGGTCATGTTGGCAGTGTTCGTCATGTACGTGTTTATCGTTCATTTTCATTCTCCTCTATAATTAAATTTTATTCTATGTCTATAGTACATCATTTATATACAAATAGACAAGTGCTTTATTAAATATTTTCTAAAACCTTTAGTAAAAGATTCCAACTTCTTTCTGTAGAAGATATACTCAATTTTTCACCTGGAGCATGTACTCCAAACATACTTGGACCAAATGAAACCATATCTATATCTCCAAACTTCTCCTTAAATAACCCACATTCTAAACCAGCATGTATAGCAGCAACATTTACATCCTTATTGAAAAGCTCTTTGTATGATTTGTAAAAAACTTCACGAATGTATGAATCTTTGCTAAATTCCCATGAAGGATAGGCACTTGTACTTTCCCAACTACAAGCAAGTAAATCTGATAATACCTTTAGTTGGTTAGCTATGTTTGTTTTTAAGCTTCCTACTGAGCTTCTCATAGCACATTCAATAGTTACAGTATCATCTACAGTTTTAACTACTCCTAAGTTGTTTGAGCTTTCAACTAATCCCTTTATATCCTGACTCATAGATTGAATACCATCTGGAATTAACATTAAGGCTGCTATTATTTTGTTTTTATCCTCCGATGAAAATGTGGTTTTTAAGGCGTCTATTTCTTCAATGGAAATTATAAGACCACTATCACTTGTAGATAGTTCATTGCCAATTGTTTCATTCATCTTACTAACTACTTTTTTTATATTATCTATATTCTTCTTATCAACAGCAACTTTTGCAAATGAATACCTAGGAATTGCATTTGATTTAGAACCACCATCAATATAAGCAAGATTAAAGTCCATTTTCCCATTTAATTCATTTAATACTCTTGCTAAAATCCTATTGGAGTTACCTCTACCCTTATCTATTTCCATACCAGAATGCCCACCCAGTAAACCACTTATCTTTATGATAAAGGAGGAAGTATTCTCTTTTACATCCTCCCAATTTATTGGTATGGTCATTATATTTCTTTCTCCGCCTGCACAACTAACAAGTATAGTCCCTTCTTCTTCCGAATCTATATTTATCAATATTCTTCCATCAATATGCTCTGGATTTAATGCTGCAGCACCTGTCAAACCAGTTTCTTCATTAGTTGTTACTAGAACCTCTAATGCTGGGTGCACTATATCCTTGGATTCCAATAAGGCTAAACACATTGCTACTGCAATTCCATTATCAGCACCTAAAGTTGTATCTTTTGCTATAATAAAATCATCTTGAAGGGTTAGTCTTATTGTATCTTTTGAAAAATCAAATTCTATGTTATCTGACTTTTCACAAACCATATCCATGTGTCCTTGAAGTACAACAATAGGTTTGTTTTCATATCCCAATGTTGCCGGTTTTTTTATGACTATATTTAAGGCATCATCTTGTATTACTTCAAGGCCTAATCCTTCACCTATACTTTTTAAATAATCACTTACTCTCTTCTCATCAAAAGAACATCTTGGAATCTTAGTTAATTCCTCAAAATAATAAAATACACGTTCTGGATTAAGACCTTCTAGCTTTCCCATCTTACTCATCCTTTCTATAATAAATTGTTGTTGAAGATAAATTGCCAAATATATCAATTATATGTAATCGCACCCTATTATCTATATTAGAATTTTTAAAGTTTAATTTGTTATTTATTTTAGATTTATCTTTTCCTCTATAATCCTCAAATATAATTATATGATTGCTTTTTTCGTCTTCTACACTTATGCTAATATAATCTATTAAGGCAAGTGATTCATTTAGCAATATTTCTTGAACAAGAATTTTATCACTTTTAGATAATTGAATTTTCTCCAAATCCAAGTCATAACTAGAAATTGAAAAACTACACTCAAGTTCTTGTTCACTAGTCCTATTGATTATTATATCTGATATAGTAGCTTGTCCAATTGATTCTTGATCTATCAAGGAATTTATTATATAAGGCTTAGAATCCATCATATTAAGTCTCTTTACAATGGTTGTAATCGATGAATTGCCTTTATCTGAACCAATCCATTTCCTATTGTTTTTTTCTGCAACTGTGAGTGTTGTTCCACTTCCGGCAAAGAAGTCTGCCACTAAAGATCCTTCATCTGATGAAGACAAAATTATTCTTTCAAGCAAACTCTCAGGTTTTTGAGTATCATAACCAAGTCTTTCCTTTGATGTTCTACCAACCATATCAATTTGCCAAACGTCCTTAAGATTTACTAGGGTATACCATCCTAAGCTATCTTCATATTCCATTACGCCTTTAAATCTGTAGGGTTTATATCCTCTATTATACGACTTTTCTTTTTGAGGGTTAAATATGTATTTATCTGTTTTTGTGTATACAAGTATATTATCGTGCTTTCTTGAATAATGCTTGCTACTAGTTCCACCAGATTTATAAGACCATATAACTTCATTCAAAAACCTATCCAAACCAAAAATATAATCCATTACTAGCTTAATATAATGAACTGTCCTAAAATCCACATGAACATATATGCTTCCTTTGTCACTAAGTAGCTTTTTCATTAGAATTAGTCTAGTAGTTATCATTGTAAGATACTCAGTAAAACCATCTTTCCATACATCAGTATAGGCATATGGTTGAAGGATCTTCTTATCTCCTAGATATTCTATTTCAACTCTATTTTTGTAATTAGCCATTGTAAAAAAAGGTGGGTCTATATATATTAGATCCAACTTTCCTTCATATCCTTTCTTGAATAAATCCAGCATAGCTACAGTGTTATCGCAATGATACAATAGATTTTCATAAACTTCTTGCTCATTACTTCGGGATATATATGTCTCTTTACTAGAGTATAAATCTATGCCCGACAATATCATATTCACATTGTTTTCACTATTTTTAACAATATTCTCTAGTTCAAATATTATATCCATTGAAACCTCCTAGCATTACTAATACAATGATAACATAGCTATTTACAATCCACAATTAGCTAGTCTTAATATTTAAAATAAAAATATAAAACAAAAAGATATATTCTTTTTGTTTTATATTTTTTCCCAATTTATATATTCATTTAATAAATCTACAAATTCTGAGAAGTATTTTGAATGAAGGTCTGTAAACCTGTCCTTAAGAGGACTATCCAGATCTAATACCCCAATAACCTTATCTTCTTT
>CAYZZR010000031.1:0-16446 GCA_964482775.1 uncultured Tissierella sp.
TGTATTTTAAAAGAGGATTTTGTTGTTCTTCAAGCTTTGAGCTAGTTCTAAGCTGATCACCCTTTGAATACTTGATACCATTTACATCCTTATAATCTATTCCATCTATTTGAATATCTATTATTTCTTCAATATTATTTAACAAGGGACTATCTACCTTTAAAAGCGTCATATCCTTCTTTAATTCAAATATAGTGTTGTCAATTTCATATGAAGAGCTATTTGAGCTTTTAAAGTCCAAATAATTGCCTGAGTTTTTACTATCAAGCAAGACTACATGCCCAATATCTGTAGTTATTGCATCACCATTTGAAAAATGAATCTTTGCCTTAGTTATATGCAATTCATCTATTGGAGCTTTGATTTCATAAGCATTTATTTGTATATTTACTGTTCGAATACTATACATACCTTTAATTTCTCCAGGTATATTGTTACTATTTCTATTAAAGGTGTCGAAGATATGAGTATTAAAGCCATATTCACTTACATAGGCATAAAGATCTGGTATTTCTATGAATTCTATGTCATTTACCACTCTATTATCATTCGCATTTGTTATATACCTTAATTCGAATTGACTGTCACCATAATAGCCACTATCAAATACTGGCAATTCTAGCTCTACATAAGATGACAAAAACACTGGTTTATTTAATTTTAAAAAGGAAGATAGACTCATGCATATTACAAGTATAGCTAGTATAATGATGATACCTACTTTAAGTATTTTCCTATTTTGAGACATAAAACCACCTCCATACTTTAATTGTAGCATAGAGGTGGTTGGAAATATATTTCATTTTCATTAATTAAAAAAGTCACCAAGCCTATTTGGTCCCGCTAATATATCCTTTACTATATGAAGTTGACCCTTATGGTTTGGTTCAATGCTCCATTTAATTAGGACTACATTCCCATTTACTATTTCTATTCCTGTAATACACCTTATATGGACACAGCTACCATCATTGAAATATGATGGTTCTCCAATCTTTGGAAACATTGGTCTATGATTGTGCCCTGCTATCAATGGAATATCAGTTTTTATAGTCCAATCCGTAAGCTTTTTTGCTACTGAATGTCGCTTTCTATAGTTCTTTGCTGTTCTTGTAATGTCTTTTATTCCATATAGCTCTAGTGGTCTCCATATATGCCTTACAAGGAACCTAGAGATAGGCCATATATCATAGTTCATAAAATCAACCTGATGTCCGTGAATCAATAGCATTTTCTTGTCTTGGTACTTTAAAATTAACCCTTCATGAACCTTTATATTTTCGAACAAAGGAATGTGTTCATTCTCTCTCTCGTCATAATAGAAATAAAAATTATTCCTTAGATATTCTTTATTCACCTTTTCTATGTCATGATTTCCATATAGCATATAAAAACGATTTTCTTTATAAAATTGAGACATTAACCAAAATACATCCTTATGCTCTCTTATGATCTCTTTTGGGTTTTTGACTTCCCATAGCTCATCACCATCTCCTAGCTCTATATAGGTATAGTTCTCCCTATAATAATGTGAAAGGGCTGCAAAGAAAACATTTTGATTTCTTGCAAAGGAATCATTCCAATTACCGTCGCCTCTATGAACATCGCTCATAATTATAATTTTAGAGTTGTCATCTATATTTATTTCATCTGAAGAGTTAAATATTTTAGTTATTCTATTTAGATAGTCCATTATAAAAACCACCTCGAATATCTCTTTTTTACATGATATTCCTAAAGTGGTTTTATTGATAATATACTTTTTATTTAAGAACTGTTATAGCTCCCATTATACCAAAATTGTCCTTATCTCTTCTATATGAATGAAATAAATCTTCATTTGCAAAAGTAGACAAATCTATTATTGTAAGGTTTTCTTCTTTGATTCCACTACTAAAAAGTATGTTTTTGTTAGTGGTCTGAAGATCTATTAGGAACTTGATATCATTTTTTTGTCTGATAATGTCTTTATGAAAATCGAATTTTTCTTTGAAAAGATTCATTACATCTGACTCTACCTCAAAATCGTCCCTGCCTATATTTGGTCCTAAAACTGCTATGATATCCTTTGGCTTAGATTCATATTCTTCTACCATTTTATTTATGCCATTGGACCCAATTCTTTGAAGTGTACCCTTCCATCCAGAATGAATATTAGCTTGAACCCTCTTTACTGGATCAAATAGTATAATTGGTGTACAATCTGCAAATTTGGATATTAAGGCAATGTTTTCTAGATCAGTTACAAGTCCATCTGTCTCAAAAAAAACCTTACCTGTATCATAGACTGACCCTTGGCTTATATCAGTAATCTTCTCAATGTTAGCTGAATGAATTTGATATCCAAAGTAACGTTCTTTAGGATAAACTTCTAAAAAATCATATATCTCCTGGTAATAATTGTTGATTGATGCTACATCCTTGTTGGTATTTTGGCCTATATCCATGTCTCTTGTAGTGAAGCAATGGATAAGTCCCATCTCTGTAAGCTCTGGTATCACTATATAACGATAATTGTTTTTTGTTATAATTTTGTAGTCCATGGAAACCTCCTGTAAAACATGATGTATTAGCTCTTTGTAATTTTTATGTAATCCTCCATGGTATCCATATCCTTTCCAAGGATTTCATCATTATAATGGATTATCTTTACAAACCCTGGATTATTTTTTATAATTTCTCTTCCACCTTTGTCGCCTTTTACATTTAGTAGATCTTTCTTGTATTTTGGTGAAAATAATATGGGCATTCCAAATTTTTGATTGTAATAGGGAACTACTATATTCTTGGTATCCTTTCTATACTCCTCAATCAAATCATTGATTACATTTGTATGTAAATATGGCTGATCTCCTACTAGAAACATACAGCCATTTTCTAACTTGGAGTTCTCAGTACCTAAAATAACTGCTGCAGATTGACCCAAATGTGCTTTTGAGTTAAAGAGAATCTTTAAGTTATATTTCTCTCCGATTTCTCTAACCTTATCATCTCTATATACCAGTATGATTTCATCCAGAGAAGAGTTCTTGCAAGCTTTTATAACTCTTTCTATGACTGGTATCTTATCTATTTCTAAAAGCAGCTTATTTTGTCCCATTCTATTTGAAAAACCTGATGCCATAATTATTCCAGTAATCATTTTAGTCTCCTAGATATGTATTGGTTAAAATATTTCCTATTATTGTATGTATATCTGTATCTTCTAATTCCTTTTTTATCTTTGTTGCATTTTCTATTCTAGAATCATCATTGCATTTGTTCAATATTAGTATTTTTCTACCTAAACTGTTTTTAAATAAACCATTCTTGTCCTTGGCTAATTTTATTATAACAGAATTATTAATGATTTCTTCATTTTCATGCAAAATATCTAAAATCAATTCAGGTCTATGTACATATTCCTCATTTATAGGACTTCCAAGACAGTCTAGGCCAATTATACCTATTGTTATAGTAGTATGCTTCGAAATCACAGGCTCATGCTCTGCTGGTGCTTTTATAGGCTTACCCTTCGAACCATCAGCTTCAATTAAAATTGTATCAAATATGCCTCTAGATATTATATAATCTATTAATGAAATGTCCTTGGTTTTAAGTTTTATTCCTGTATCTATCTGAGCAAAGTATGTTATTGTGCCATTCTTAGGCATAAAGCTTTCAGGTATCTCCATTAAAAAAAGATTATCATAACTATCTTTTTCTGGAATAAATATACCTGTAGAAGTGGTTATTAGAACTTTCTGTCCTTCTTTTTTTAGTTCTTTGGCTAAAGTTAAAATGGTGGTGGTTTTTCCACCACCACCAACTACTGATATTACATTTGTATGTTCTAGACCTATACCAAGCTTTTTATATAGCTTCACTCTCTTCACTTTCCCTTATAACTTTCATCAATCTCTCTGGAGTTACAGGTAAATGCTTAGCCCTTACTCCTGTTGCATCATATATTGCATTCAGAATAGCTGGCCCTATTGGTATTGTTACTGGTTCGCCTATTCCCTTTGCTCCATATGGTGCTGTTGATTCTGGATCTTCTATAATAATATTTTCCACATCTATCATATCCATAGAAGTTGGCAGTAGATATTTTGAGAACTTACTATTTTTCATCTTTCCATTTTCTAGATTCAAATCCTCAAACAAAGTATATCCCAGACTCATGGCAAAACCTCCATCCATTTGTCCCTTCACAAGACTAGGATTCACTGCTCTTCCTGTATCTTGCGCAAATACAGCTTTCTTAAGCTCAACTCTTCCAGTATTTGTATCCACATCAACCATAACCATGCATCCGTTGAAGGTATATGGCCAATATGGAGCACCTTGACCGGTTTCATCATCCATTTTAACAGTTTGAGCCACAAATTCTCCTTCAGCTTTTATTGTATCACTTTTATAGATATTACTTAAGTCCTTAAAGGATATTCTTTTTTGCGGGAAGAAACTTAGGTATATTTCCCCCTTTTCTAATACTAATCCTGCAGTTGAGTTAAGGGATAACTCTTTTTTAGCAAACTCCTTGATTGTCTTCTCAAAGTTTTCGCAGGCTATCTTAATAGCATTGCCTGTATTGTAGGTTTGACGACTTGCTGCAGATGTACCTGAATCTGGCATAAGAGAAGTATCCTCACAAATAAATACTATATCCTTATGGTCTAGCTTTAGGGTCTCTGCTCCAATTTGTGTAAGTGCAGTTTTTGATCCTTGCCCTACTTCAGTTGCTCCAACAAATATACCTATTTTTCCATTATCTAAAAGCTTGACTACTGCTCTTGAGATATCTGGGAACCCATTACCATAGCCTGTTCCATAGAAGGACAAGCCTATTCCTACACCAGTTTTTCTCGAACTAGATTTTGAGTCTTCTTTTATAGTCTTGTATTCCCCATATTTATCTTTAAGCTTTTCTAAGCATTTATCCAATGGTACACTTTCTAATAAGATTTGACCTGTTGCTGTTTTTGAACCTTGCTTGTATATGTTCTTCTCTCTAATTTCTATAGGGCTGATGCCTAGTTTTTCAGCCAGTATATCCATCTGTTGCTCTGCAGCGTTTGGTATTTGAGTTGCTCCAAAGCCTCTCATGGCACCTGTAAATGGATTATTGGTATAAACTGCTATGGAATCTACCTTTACATTTGGAATATGATATGGTCCAGTTGCATGAACTCCAGCCTTTCTTAGGACATTTATAGCCCAAGAACAACATGAACCAGAATCCCCTATTATTTCAACCTCCATAGCTTGAAGATATCCATCTTTGTCTGCACCTGTTTTATATTTCATCAACATAGGATGTCTTTTAGAGTGAGCAAGGAAGGATTCTTCTCTATCGAATATTACCTTAACTGGTCTTTTCAAAGTCATTGCTGCCAAAGCAAGATGAACCTGAATTGTAATATCCTCTCTAGCACCAAAGGCTCCACCTACATTGGTGTTTATGATCTTCACCTTTTCTTCCTCTAAACCTAAGCATATAGCTACTTCTTCTCTATCATAATGAGGATATTGTGTAGCCAATACTACAACTACCGTTCCATCCTCTTCTAAATATGATAATCCTGCCTCTGGCTGTAAAAAAGCATGCTCCTGCATATGAGTGCTATAAGTGTTTTCTGCTATTGCTGCGCAATTTTTAAAGCCTTCATCTATATCTCCAGTTCTAAGCTTGTAGTGATATATAATATTGGAATCCCCATGAACCTTAGGAGAATCATCCTTCATAGCCTCTACAGGATCAAATACACCCTCTAATTCTTGGTAATTTACCTTTATTTTTTCCAATGCCTTCTGGCAAATATCTTCTGATACTCCTACCACAAAGGCAATGGGATCTCCTATTCTTCTTACCTTATCTGAACAAAATACATTGTGATCTTTAAATACCACTCCATGTTGATTTACAGCTACATCCTTTGCTGTAAATATCCTAAATATACCATCCATTTTTTCTGCTTCACTAGTATCCACATCTATAAGCGCATGAGCTAGTGTTGACCGAAGGGTTTTTCCATATAGCATATCATCCATATATATATCTTGTGGATAAAGGGCTTTGCCAGTAACCTTTGAATAAGCATCTACTCTTATAATACTCTTTCCAACTGTTTCTAGGTTCATTTAGCCTCCTCCTTAAGATAATCTATGGCGCGCTGGGCAGCATCTATGGCTTTATTGTATCCTGTACATCTACATAGATTCCCTGACATGCCTTCACGGATTTCATCTCTAGTAGGACTAGGATTTTTATCTAGAAGTGCTTTTGTAGACATTATCATACCTGGTATACAGAAACCACATTGAACAGACCCTTCTTCCATATAGGCTCTTTGTAGCGGATGTAGCTGACCATTCTTCTCTAAGCCCTCTATGGTAGTTATATTGGAGCCATTTGCTTGAAATGCCATGACCATACAGGAGTTAACACTTTCTCCATCCATAATGATGGTACATGCCCCACATTCTCCTTCTCCGCAGCCTTCCTTTGTACCTATTAGTCCAAGCTTATCTCTTAGTAGATCAATAAGTCTCATTTTTACGTCTATATTTACTTTATAGTTTATTTCATTTATAGTTAACTGAATCTCCATCATATTGTCACCTCATTAAAATAGGACCTGCTTTCAATTAATAATTCTTCTAATAAACTTATAATTGCTTGCCTTTTATATGGTAAAGTTGATCTTCCTTCTAGTCTAATATCCATTGAAGCCTGTATAGCGCTAATGGCTTCATCTAATATTTGAGCATTAAATTCCTTTCCTATTAAAGCATTTTCTAGTTCTAATTCTCTCATTGGATACTTTCCAATAGATCCTGAAGCTACTTTAATACTTTCTATATGATTATCTTCACTTAAGCCTACTAAGGCACTAAGGGTAGCTCTAGATATAGCTAGCGCCTTCCTTAATCCGAGTTTACTAAAGCTTAATATTTGATTTTCATTTGTTCTCTCAAATTCTATAGCTAGAATAAGTTCATCAGGCATAAGACCATGAGTCTTTTTATCCCTGAAATAATCCTCTAATAAAACTACCCTTTCTCCCCTAGAACTAAGAATTCTTAGGCTTGCCCCTAAAGCTATTAAAGGTGGAATAGAGTCTGCTGCTGGGGAAGCGTTTGCAATGTTTCCACCAATAGTCCCTTTGTTTCTAATCTGAGGTGATCCTACCATCTTGCATGCTTTAAGCATTCCATATAAATTACTTTTAAATAGATCACTTTCTACTATTTGTGTATAGGTTACAGCCCCTCCAATTGTTATCTTTTCATTCTTGTTTTCAATTTTCTTTAGCTCTTCTACCTTTGCAATATCAATTAACACCTTTGGTGATATTTTCGAATTTCTAAGTGCAATTATAACATCGGTTCCTCCTGCTATAATCTTTGCATCTTGCTTATATTCTTTAAGTAAATTTACTACTTCCTCTACAGTACTACAACTAAAAGCATATTCTAAGGTCATGAAAACACCCCACTTTGTTTTTTAAAGCCGCCTCCGTTTAGAAGGCGGCAAATCTTACATAAATAATTCTTTTACTACAAACAATACTGCCAAAATATACATAACAACTGAAACATCTTTTGCCTTTCCAGTTATAGTTTTAAGAACTACGTATGATACCATACCAAATACGATTCCTTCAGCTATACTATAAGCAAAAGGCATCATTACTATAGTTAAGAATGCTGGTATAGCTTCTGTAAAATCTTCAAGATCAATTTCTTTAATAGGACTCATCATAAATAAACCTACTAAAATAAGTGCCGGAGCTGTTGCTGCACCTGGAATCATTCCAAATAATGGTGACAATACAAGTGCCAATAAGAATAATACTCCTGTAGTAAGAGAAGTCAATCCTGTTCTTCCACCTTCTGATACTCCTGATGCAGATTCAACGAATGTTGTAACTGTTGAAGTACCTAAACAAGCTCCTACAGTTGTACCAATAGCATCTGCTAATAAAGCTTCTTTTACTTTAGGTAATTTCCCATTTTCATCTAGCATATTTGCCTTTGAAGATACACCTATTAATGTGCCTATAGTATCAAATATATCTACGAACAAGAATGAGAACATTACTATCAACATATCAAATGTAAACACATTAGCAAATTCAAATTGGAAAGCTACTTCTGCTAATGAAGGAGGTGCTGAGAATATTCCAAGGAAGGTTCCATTTGGCATATAGCTTACACCCATAGGTATACCAATTAATGTAGTAATAATAATACCAAAGAATAGTGCACCTGTTACCTTCTTAGCTAATAGGAAGCCCATAATAAACAAACCAATTAAAGCTAGTAGTGGAGCTGGTTGTGTTAAATCTCCTAAACCTACTATTGTACCGCCACCGCCTACAACTATTCCTGAGCCTGTGAAGCCAATAAGTGCTATAAATAACCCTATACCTACTGATACTGCCTTTTTCAAATTCATAGGAATTGAATCAAATATTGCTTCTCTTACATTAAAGAATGAAAGTACTAAAAATAAAATCCCTTCAATTAGTACAGCGGTTAGTGCAAATTGCCATGTATGACCCATTCCAAATACTACTGAATAAGTAAAAAATGCATTAAGTCCCATACCAGGTGCAAGTGCAAAGGGATAATTTGCCATTAAAGCCATTGCAAAACATGCTATTGCTGATGATATTGCTGTTGCTGCAAATACTCCTCCCTGATCCATTCCAGTTTCTGCTAGCATACCTGGATTTACTGCCAAGATGTACGCCATAGTCATAAATGTTGTAAAACCTGCAAGTATTTCTGTTTTTACATTAGTTCCATTTGCATTTAGCTTGAATTGCCTTTCCAAAAAGCCTTGACTAGTACTATCTTTGCTTGACATAATACTCCTCCTTATTATTTACTTTATTGATACTCCTTCATTTTATTTTCAACCCCTATTCTATTATAGGGGGTAGAATCTTGAAGTTATTTACATCAATTAAGCCTTTATCTGTTATCTTCCAAGTTGGACTTGTAGATAAAGCAAGGAATGATAAATGCATTAGTGGTGCATGGATTGTACATCCTAATTCTTTTGTAATTATATTTTCTAATTCAGCTATTTTGCTACTTACTTCATGACCATTAAGTTCATCTGTGATCAATCCACCAACAGGTAGTCTCATCTCTGATATAACTCTAGATCTTTTTGCTACTGCTATACCTCCACCCATTTCTATTACTTTATTGACCGCAATAGCCATATCCTTATAGTTGGTTCCTGTTACAAGTATATTATGAGTATCATGAGCCACACTTTCAGCAAAGGCTCCATCCTTTAATCCAAATCCTTTTACAAAGGCCTTTCCTATTTTACCGCTTCGCCCATATCTTTCTACACAGGCAATCGGTATCATATCCTTGGATAAGTCAGGTTGAGCTACTCCTTGTGTTACTCTAACTGTATCTTCAAACTTATCTGTTAGGTTTTGGTCTGGAATTACTCCAAGCGCTCTAGCATTTGCGCTAGACCCTTCTGCTAATATTTCCAAATCTCTTTCAGTAATTGGATTTACCTTTACTGAGTTCTTTACTTCAGAAGGATAAGTATACTTAGGTAAATCTAATAACAACTCACCTTTTGCAGCAACAATTTTTCCCTTAAGAAGTACTGCATCCACCTTCATTTCCTCTAAATCACTTATAATAGCTATATCTGCTTGTTTACTTGGGCTTAGCACTCCTACATGATCCAAACCAAAGTATGTAGCTGGATTGATAGTTACCATTTGAATTGCTTCTACAGGGCTTACTCCCTGCTTTATAGTTCTTTTAACTATTTCATTCATGTGTCCTAGAGTTTCTAAATCAGCTGCTACCATATCGTCTGTTGCAAGTATACAGCGTCTGGAATCCATCTTTTCCTCTGTGACAGCCCTTATGCATTCAGCCATGTTCTTTTGAGTAGAACCTTCTCGCATAAATAGGTAAACTCCTTGACGTAACTTTTCTACAGCTTCTGCCTTTGTTGTAGTTTCATGACAAGAACATTTTCCTGCAGTTGCTATAATATGAGCTGCTAATTCCTTGCCAAATAGCTCTGGGGCATTGCCATCTACTACCATGTTTTTACTATTTGCATATATGGTTGAAGCCAAAAGATCAGTAATTACTTCTGGTGTATTTCTATAGACATGCTTTGCATTACTAAATCCTTGTAGCTCGCCTATTCCTATAATGTTTTTATAGCTTAATAAATCTTCCATATCCTTTGAGGTAATGTCATAACCTGCTGTTTCTAAATCAGGTGAGTCCGGTGTCATAGCTGGCACTACTAGGTATACGTTGTTTGGCACCCTGTCTATTTCATCTGCCATTGCTTTCATACCTATTGGTCCTAGAGCATTTCCTATTTCATGGGGATCAGCTACTAAAGTTGTGGTTCCAGATGGTATGGACAATCTAGAAAATTCAGTTATAGTCAGCATACTACTTTCAAAATGCATATGAGAATCTATAAATCCAGGTGATAGGTATTTGCCTTCAACATTTATTGCTGTAGTTTTTGGCCCTATTAAATCCTTGCAATCACCAACTAATAAGATATACTTATCCTTTATAGCTATATCTGCCTTATAAATCTCTCTGGTGATTACATTGACTACATTGCCATTTAGAAGCACTGTATCAGCATATTCCTTATCACCCATTAGGATATCTATCATTTGTCTATATTCTATTGCTTTTTTAAAGTTTTTTGCATCGCTCAAAAATTTACCTCCTTCCTAATCATTTTCTAAATTTGGTAAATCGATATTGTCTACAATTCCAACTATGGATGCATCTATTGGAGCATCCAATTTTCTGGCTGCAATTCTACCTGCTGTACCTGTGGTAAATAATACTACTTCACCAATACCAGCACCAACTGTATCTACTGCTATAATCGGTTCACCTATTGCTTCTAATTTAAATGTGAGAGGCTGCGTTATCATAAGCTTTGTACCTACTAGTTTTTCGTCCTTTCTTGTAGCTACTACTGTTCCTATTATCCTACCTATACGCATTTGCCGCCCCCCTTTCTATGGTTTTTCTATCTTTATTCCTAATTGTTTAGCCTTGTCTCTAGCTAAAGGTGTTACTATGGTTTTCTTATCCAGGACCAATACCTTCTTACTTTTATCTAATTTGGAAATATCTCTTTCAGTAATTAGATTTTTACTTTCTAAAGAATCTTCTATTTCCGACTCTTTATTTGGCTCAACCTTCACATTTGAAGTCACTTCTATGGCACCCATAGTCAAAACACTTTCTATATGCTTTTCAATAACATGAGAAATAGCCTTAGATTTAGGAGGATTTCCCATATAATTTCTTACAGAATAAAAGCTTAAATACACTTTTTTTCCACTATATAAAAACGTCCAAATAATATTAGCTATAAAGCTGTCTATCATCCCCAAGGATACCTTAGAAAGAGTATTCATGGTGATATTTACTCCAACAACTATTGAATATTCATTTATTATAGTTTTTAAATCGAATATATCATCTTCTTTATATACCTTTATTGGTTTCAGCCTATCAATGATCTTTTTTGTATCCAATATCCTTTCTGCCATAAAAGAAAATGCAAGAGCTATTTCATATCCTTCCTTCTTTAAATTCATTACATATTCAAATTGATCGAAAGAATTTAAGTTGGATCCATTTAGGACTACTAGAGCTTTTCTTTTGTTGTCAGAAAAGCCCTTATCTTTAAGTAGGCTAGAAATATTCTCCATTACATTTGAAGCAATTTTATGATTTGTCATTTAAAACACTCCAAGCTCTTTAAGTATTGGAAGAAACTGCTTGCAGTTTCTACACACCACTGCAACGAGGTGGACATTTCACCTCGTTATTCGTATTGTGTCAAAATAACTCTTTCTACCTCTGAATGTGGTCTTGGGATTACATGTACTGAGTGAAGCTCTCCAACCGCTCTAGCCGCTTCTGCTCCTGCGTCTACTGCTGCTTTTACTGCTCCTACGTCTCCTCTTACCATTACAGTTACAAGTCCAAATCCTATCTTTTCATATCCTACTAAGGTTACATTTGCAGCCTTTACCATAGCGTCTGCTGCCTCTATACTACCTACTAATCCTTTAGTTTCAACTAAACCCAATGCTTGACTCATTATTTTTCCTCCTTATTATTGTCCTTATTTTTTTCTACACTTTTCTTTGCTGCAGGTTTTTTTATTTCTGCTTCCTCTTTTTTATTAAGGTTCTTTCCAAACTTTTCAATTAATCTATCTAATTCCTCATGAGGTCTTGGAATTACATGACTAGATATTACCATACCAACTCTATTTCCTGCTTCTACACCTGCTTCTACTGCTGCCTGTACTGCTGCTACTTCTCCAGCTATATTGATGGTTACACCTACTGTGCCTCCACCTATACCTATAACCTTTTCGACTCCTACTAAGACTACATCTGCAGCCTTGCTAGCAGCATCTAGAGCTGTTACAGCTGTGGCTAAGCCTCTTGCCTCTATAAGACCTAAAGCTTTATTCATATGACACCTCCAAATCTACTTAAAGTCCTTTTTTGATGCCTTCTATTGCTTCATCTAAGGATAATACTGGCTTGATTCTATCCTTAACTATTGCTTTTTTCTCACCATGAATTATTGCACTAATCAAGTCTTCATGACAATTTTCATAGTTTATTCTTTCAAAATTATCCGTTTGCCTACTAGCTTTAAGCTTGCTTTTCATATCTATCATTGCCAATGGATTCATCTATATCACCGCCATTAAAACAATTTGTCTACTTCATCATGAGGTCTAGGTATTACGTTTGCTGATATTACTTCAGCTACCTGACTGGCTCTTTCTCGCCCATTATCCACTGCAGCCATTACCGCTGCAACTTCGCCAGTTACTGTAACGTTTACTAGTCCTGAGCCTACTACTTGAAAATCCATTATTTTTACATTTGCAGATTTAACCATGGCATCTGCTGCTTCTATAGCAGCTACTAGACTTCTGGTTTCCACCATTCCTATAGCCTCTTTCAAATTTTACACCTTCTTTATAAGATATTTGGGAAGTATCTATTTATATCTATATTTTCGTATCCTGGTATGAATGCTCTGTCAAATTTGCCATTTGAGTTTAGTGGTCTTGTGGCATCTATACCAACCTTGTCTGTTACACCTCGAATATCATGGGATGGCTCTAAAGAGGACCCTAGTGCATTTGGAACTATGACAAAATCATGATTGGCTTGACTTCTTGAGGTTATAGCCCATTCAATTTCTTTAGGATCATAGATATCTACATCATCAACAATTACTACTTGCTTTAAGTCCTTGTTTTGCCCAAGGGCAGTCAATATCGCTGACTTTGCTTCTCCAAGTCTTTGTTGTCTTATAGATACTACTGCATTAAATCGATAACCTCCACCCTCAGTTACATACACATCTGCTACATCCATAATGTTCTTCATATAAAAATACAATTCCATTTCTCTTATTAATCCATTTGTCAAATGTTCCTCTTCACAAGGAAATGCTGTTTGATAAATAGGATTATTTCTATGAGTTATAGCATCTATTTCTATAATTGGCTGAGGAGCCTGCTTTCCATAATATCCCATCAATTCCCCAAAAGGTCCTTCTAACTCTCTTTTTCCTGCAATAAGTTTTCCCTCTAATACTATCTCTGCATGTGCTGGAACTAGTAAGTCATTGGTTTCACATTTTACTAATTCTAGAGCTTCTCCTCTAAGTGCACTATCTATTTCGTACTTATCTACTCCATAGGTTGCACTAGAATACTGACTTGCCAATAAAAATGGTGCATCATAACCTAGTATGATAGCTACATCTAGAGACTTACCTTTACTTTCTAGTTCAAGAAAGTCATTTGTTATTTTAAATGAGCCTATAAGTGCTGATAATTGATTGCCTTTATTTACTTGAAGTCTCCTTACTGAGGTAAAAAATTTGCCTGTTTCAGGATCCTTTATCACAAGCACACCGGCAGTTATAAAACTTGATGAGTCTAGGCCATTGAACTTGTTTACCGGCAAAATCTTATTGATATCTATATTTCTTTTTATGATATTTTCTTTTACTGGTCCAGTCTTAAGCACCTTATATGGCTTTGGATTTACCAAGGCTTCCATAAATCTAAAATTTCTATTTTCCTTTGTATAATCCATCAAGTCAAAAATTATCTCTCTATTGCCAAACAATCCTCCTATGGCTCTTTTATCACTATTTTTTACTTTGTTGAACAATATGGGTTGCTTGTTGTGAAAGTGTTTTAGGACTGCTCCCATTTCATAAGTATAATCTACTTCTCTGTTACACTCCAATAGGTTGTTTTTTAACTTTAACCTATCAAGGGTATATCTTAGCATTTGAGTCTCCAAATCCTACCCTCCCTTCTATAATCCTTTCCACCTGCTGATAAGATTGTTTTCAATATCTAACATATCCAATAATCTTCCTGTAATATTTAACACTATGTCCTCTAAACTTTCTGGATGATTATAGAATCCAGGCGCTGGTGGAAATATGGTAACTCCCATTCTTGAAAGTTTTAGCATATTTTCTAAATGAATTGGACTTAGTGGTGTTTCTCTTGGAACTAATATTAGCTTACGGCCTTCTTTGATAGCTACATCACAGGATCTTGATAGCAATGAATCCGAAAAACCATTGGCTACGCTAGCTAGGGTCTTCATTGAGCAAGGTACTATGATGGTTTTGTCTACCTTGAAGGAACCACTTGAGATTGGAGCTGCAAAGTTCTTGTTGTCATGATAGTAGCTAGCCAATCCTTTTAGTTGTTCTAAACTCACTCCACACTCATGATTTGTAACATATTCTCCCATGGTTGATACCACTAGATGAGTTTCTATATTAAGTTCCTTTAATGCCTTCAAGAGAGATACTCCATAGATTGCTCCGCTCCCTCCAGATATTCCAACTACTATTTTCATGTCCTTCTCCCCTATGCCAATAGGGGAAGGTAAAGCCTCCCCCTTATTTTTTTGTATTTACTTAACCTTGTTTTCTGGGTCTCCTGCTCCGCCTTCCCAAGGATCAATGCCTTTGTCCCAAGCTTCTTGATATTCAGCAATGGTCATTAGCTTTGTAAATATACTTAAGTCTCTTAAGCCTGACTCATGCATTTCAGGAGTTTTTGAATCTATACCATCAGTTAATGAAATTACCTTGTAGCCTTTAGCAAGTGCATCAGTAGCTGTAGCTCTAACACATACGTTAGTCCAAGTACCTGTAACTACTACTGTATCCAGATTTTCTTCTCTTAGATATAAGTCCAAATCTGTGTGAGCAAAAGAGCTATGTCTTCTCTTCTTGATTCTGTACTCTTCTCCTTGAGGATATAATTCTTGAATGAAGTCTGAGCCCCAAGTCCCGTCTACTGCATGAACTGGTCTTACTCTAAAGTCTGCATCGTTCTTTCTATGAGCTTCTTGGATGTGTATTAATTGAATATCATCTTTTCCCTCAGCATTTCTTGCTCTTACCCATTTGAAAAGCTCTTGAAGGTTTTTTGTTATTCTTCCAGCTCCTTCACAATATAAAGCTCCTTTTGGATTAGCAAAATCATTAAGCATATCTATTACTACTATTGCGTGTCTTGCCATAAAATCTCCCCCTATTAATATTTAATTTGTCTTGGTAATTCTTGAATGGATTGTCTCTTTACCCATTGTCCGAAACCTGGTTTTACAGCTATTCCAGTGATACCCCTAATGTGTTTATCTATAACTTCTGGATGATTAATTCTATAAGAATTTTCGTACTCAGCACTGTGTAGATGTGGATATTGTGCGAAATATTCAGCATATTTTTCTTCTATTCCCTCTGGGAAGTAGTGAACAATTCTCTTTAGTTCTTCATCAGTTAAATGAGCTAGTGAGCTTTCTTCAACGTCTTCAAATACTAGATGTCCACGTACTACAGTCTTAGCAACCTTTCCTGTAAGCTTCATGCCTTCTAATGGAGTGTATCCACACATGGAAGCTTGAGTCTTAGGATCGATTACCCATTCTTTTTCAAGGTCAACAATTGTAAAGTCAGCATCTGATCCAATTTCCATAGCACCCTTCTTTGGATATAGCCCATAGTGAATAGCTGCATTTTTACTTAATATATCAACTAGCTTGGAAAGTGAAAGTCTTCCCTTGTTATAGCCTTCAGATACAAGTATAGGAACCATAGTTTCTACTCCTGGGATTCCTGGGAATGCAGTCCAAATATCTCTGCCCGCTTTTTCGCTTTCGATTTCATATGGTGCATGGTCTGTACCAATGAAGTCTACGCTTCCATTTCTTAATCCTTCCCAAAGAAGTTCATGGTTTGCTCTTGATCTTAGTGGTGGGGCAATTTTTGCAAATGCGCCAAACTCAGTCATAGTTTCTTTAACATCAAGAGTCAAGTAATGAGGAGTTGTTTCAGCTG
>CAYZZR010000032.1:0-9717 GCA_964482775.1 uncultured Tissierella sp.
ACCAACGACCCCCACGTTGTCGACGTGGTGCTCTCCCAACTGAGCTAACCGCCCATATAAATAGATAATAACACAAAAAAACTTCAATTACAATTCACATTTAAATATTCTTTATTACGAATAGGAAAGTTCCACCTTTATTCTATACTAAATTGAACTTTCGATCCATGAGTAACAAAACTAGCTTCCTTTAATGTTTCTTTAGACGCTATTTTTTTATTTTGGGTTTACATTTATGGCTTTAGATATTAAACTAGTCTTAGGGTCTTACATTAAATCATAAAGAGGGCGATATAGTTGCAAAGGATTTTTGAACCCATTCTACAAATCATATATTTAACCATTATTTTCTTAATTTCTAGCTATATGTTTAGGCACTCCCTCAGCAACAAGCTCTATAGAATTTTTGCCACTTTAGCATTGGTCTTGGGAATTTCTGATTCAGTCTATATTATTCCAAGAATGTATGCTCTACTAACCACAGGAATTGAAGATAATCTCAAGTATATTGGGTGGGGCAGAATGGGAAATGCCATTGCAATCACCATATTTTTCCTAATACTCTATGATGCATATAATATAAGATATAATAAAAGGTTGAACCCTAATTTAAATAGAACCCTTTTAACCTTAAGCATAATAAGGATAATTTTATGTCTATTACCTTACAATCAATGGTTTAATCTAATACCAAGCTTTAAATTTGCTTTAGTTAGATTTATACCTTTGGGGTTAATAGTTGTTTTATTGTTAATAAAAATATTTAAACAAGGCAACAAACTTGGTGATACCAATTTTAAGATAATTGCATTCGCCACCTTTATTGCCTTGATTTGTCTAGAGCCTAGGATTTACTTTTCACAAGGAATAGGCTTGTCCTTTGTGGCAATAATAAGATCCATATCTTTACTGGCTACTATATTGGTGGGCTATAAAGAATTAAGAGATATAAACGAATTGAGTAGATATTAAAAGATATTTGGAGGAAGCTATGAAATATTTAAAGCTAGTACTAGCACTTATCCTAATAATGGGGATTATCTATGGTTCAGTAGCAGATATAAATCATGGTCATGGACTAGATGAGCATGTACATATTACAAGAGAAAGTAGGATATAATATGCTATTTTTATTATTATTTGTTTTTTGGATTATATTAAATGGTAATATAACAGGAGAAATCCTTTTGTTTGGCCTAGCTATAAGTTTAGTGGTATACAAATTTGCATATAAGAGCACTAGATTAACCAGTTCCTTAGAGAGAAAGGCTGTGAGCAAGCTTATCTCTATAATAGAATATCTGGCTATTTTAGTTTTTGAGGTCTATAAGGCAAATGTAGAAATCATAAAGCAGGTATTGAGCCCCAATCCAGAGATAAAACCTGCCCTTAAGTATTTTAGGGCTGACTTAAAGTCTAGGATAAGTCTAGTTGCCTTGGCAAACTCAATCACCTTAACTCCAGGAACCATAACAGTAACCATGAATGAAGATGAACTGTTAATACATGCTCTCAAGGTAGAGTACCTGGATGGTATCGAAGAGTCTATTTTTGTAGAAAAACTTAAGAAATTGGAGGAATAGATATGGATATTAAGAGAGCTCAAGAGTTAGTTCTAATTATTGGTATGGTCTTTATATCTATTACTTCTATAATTTGCTTGATTAGAGCAATATTAGGTCCACGATTTACAGACAGACTACTGGGAATAAATGTGGTAAATGTAAAGATAATAATCTTGATTACATTTTTGGCTGCATATTTAAAGAAAGCTTACTTAGTTGATATAGCCTTGGTCTATGCTGCTATTAGCTTCTTATCTGTTGTTGTACTAGCTAGATTATTTTTAAAGGACTATTTAAAAAAGTTGGATAAAGGCAAAAAGGGTGGTGTAAGCAATGGAATTGATTAGATTAATACTGATGATTTTCTTTATAGGATCTGGCCTTTTTGTGTTTGGAATAGCTACATTCGGCCTATTTAAATTTGACTATGTACTAAATAGAGTCCATGTTGCTGCTAAATGCGATACTCTAGCATCTCTATTGGTTATTCTTGGAATCATAGTGTATTCTGGTTTTAGTTTTCTATCCCTAAAGCTTATTCTTGTAATTGTCTTTCTATGGCTTACAAATCCAGTGGCCACCCATTTAGTAGGGCAGACTGAGGTCATTACAAATGAGGATATTGACAAACAATGTGAGGTGATAGAATAATGCTTTTTACACTTGAAATCATATTGCTGACAATATTGTTGATCACGGCAATCTTTATGTTTACAGCCAAGAAATCCTTCACTGCAATCATCATATTTACAGCCTTTAGCTTAGTTATGTCAGTTTTATGGATTATAATTAAGGCACCTGATTTAGCAATTACTGAAGCAGCTGTAGGAGCTGGAATTACAAGTCTATTATTTTATGTTGCCCTAAAAAACATGGATGAACTTAAAGTAAAGGATTCAAAATCAAAAGAAGAAAAATCATCCTTTATATACAAACTATTCTCTCTAATATTTACAATGGGGATAATAGGAATATTACTTGTAACAGTGAGCTTCCTGCCACAGCAGGGGAGTCCTCACGTACCTGCAATGAACGAAGTTTTTACAAGGTATATAGAATCCGGAGTTGAAGAAACTGGTGCAATAAACATAGTGGCAGCAGTTATTCTAGATTATAGAGCCTTTGATACCTTTGGGGAGGCCACCATGCTTTTTACAGCAACCATAGCAGTAGTCAGCCTTCTTAAGAAAGAGAAAGACGAGGAAAGATTATGAAGAAAATCATAGGTAATGATGAGATATTAAAAACCGTAACTGAAATTATTTTTCCATTCGTCCTAGTTCTGGGAATATATGTAATATTAAATGGGCATCTTTCACCTGGAGGGGGATTTTCTGGAGGAACCATTTTAGGAGCAGGATTGATTCTCTATTCCTTAGCTTTTGGACCTGAAAAAACAAGAAAATTCTTCAACTTCAATATATTTACCAAGGCTATTTCCTTTTCCTTATTGTTCTATGGAATGGCTAAGGGCTATTCATTTATGACAGGAGCTGCTCATATTGATTCAGGCATACCAATAGGTACTCCTGGAAATATTCTTAGTGGTGGGCTAATTCTTCCACTAAATATAGCTGTAGGCATAGTAGTAGCATCAACTATCTATGGGCTATATTCACTGTTTAGTCAGGGGGACATATAATGGAAAATCTATTTATTAACTATTATGAAAGCATTTCTGTTATATTATTTGGCTTGGGATTTAGTATTTTGCTACTTCATAAGAATTTGATCAGAAAGATAATTGGTATGAATATTATGGATGTATCCATATTTCTATTTTTAGCCATCAAAGGCTATGTAAATGGGAGAGAAGTGCCAATTATAGAGAACAATATCCATATGGGCAATGCCTTTTATGCCAATCCACTACCAGGTGGTTTGGTTCTTACTGGGATAGTTGTATCTGTTTGTATGACCGCCTTTGCCCTAGCTTTAACACAAAAATATTATGAAAAATATAAAACATTGGATTTAGATTTATCTATTTTAAATAAAAGGAGTTGATTAAGTGGCATTTCAACAGCATATACCATTTTTAAGCATATTTATATCACTGATAGCTGCCATATTAATTCCTTTATTTAGGAATAAGAAAATTGCTAGAATCATAACCATATTTTCCATTACAGCCATAACTGTACTTTCAGCAATACTAATACTATATTTATATAATTATGAATTAGGTTTCTTTACCTATCAGTTAGGTCATTATCCAGCTCCTTGGGGGAACGAATTAAGAGCGGGTTTATTTGAAGCCATTATGGCATTAACCTTTGGTCTAGTCATGATTCTTTCCATATTGGGTGGATCTAAAGCTATTGAAGCAGATATAAGGGCAAGTAAAAGACCCTATTATTATTTAATGCTAAACCTTCTGATATCATCCCTTCTGGCACTGGTTTATACCAATGATATTTTTACAGCCTATGTATTTATAGAAATAAATGCTGTAGCCGCATGTGCAATAGTTATTGCAAAGGAATCAGGAGATACTATCAAAGCAACTATAAAGTATTTTATCATGGGAGTATTGGGCTCAGGTCTTTATTTATTAGCTGTATCTATACTCTATAGCTTGACTGGACATTTACTCATGTCCAATATGAAGGAAGCAATAGCAAGTCTTCCTCTTATATATGAATTCCCACTTATAGTAGGCTTTGGTCTTATATTAGTTGGACTAGCTGTTAAGTCGGCTTTATTTCCCTTCTATACCTGGCTTCCAGATGCCCATGGATCAGCTACTTCTTCAGCATCTGCCATACTTTCAGGCTTGGTCTTAAAGGGATATATAGTTCTTTTGATAAAGATAATATATAGAGTTTATGGTATCGAAGTTATAGAAAGATTAAATATATTACCAATAATCTTGATACTAGGTATTTTTGGAATGATTATGGGATCCTTATATGCCCTTGTACAAAAGGATTTAAAGAAGATGATTGCATATTCATCTGTAGCACAAATAGGATATATCTATTTAGGTATAGGAATAGGAACCCCAGCTGCTTTACTTGCGGCAGGATTTCATATTATAGCCCATGCTGTAACAAAATCCATGCTCTTTATTTCAGCTGGAAATTTCTTAGAAATCCTAGATAGTAAAAAGATTGAAGACCTAGATGGAGTTGCTTATGTAGATAAAATTTCTGGTCTAAGTTTCTTGGTAGGAAGCCTTTCAATGATAGGGATTCCTATGTTTGCAGGCTTTATATCAAAGCTCTTATTCATAGATGCAGCCTTGGATGACAAGTTTATTATAATTATCCTGATTGCCTTGGCAGCTAGTAGCATTTTAAATGCCATCTATTATATTCCTATAATTCTTAGAATTTATAATAAGAATGGAAATAGAAGCTATAACCTCAGCTTTAAATCAAGTGGAACTGCAAAATACTCCCTTATAGCATTAATGATAATCAATATTTTACTAGGAATATTCTCAAAACCAATTTTGAACCTTATGCTAGAAGGCTTTAAAAATATAGGCTAGAAAAGGCGGACAATAAAATGACCTTATTATCAATTTTTATAATTTTGTTTATAGGACCAATACTGATTTTGAAAAGAAGAAAAAAATCTTCAGCTAAGATGGAGGCTATAGTTGCCTTAGGCTGTAGCTTTATTCTATCATCATTCCTACTGAGCACATCCATTTCAAATCAAGGGTTCAGTGCATATATCTTCAATCAAGAGATTGCTATTAGTATCTTGGAAGGCCTTATGGGTGTATTTTTTACTGGAATAGGTTTTTTAATAGTGTGGGCTTCAAAATCCATGATAGATTATGACCTAAAAGCTGAAAGGCTGCCAATATTCTATGCAATGGTACTTAGTCTAATAGGTTGCCTTTGCGGAATGGTATTCTTTGATAACTTGATTCTTGTTTTCATATTTATTGAATTAAGTGCCTTTATAGCAGCTGGAATAGTCATGATAAAGGATGGTGAAGAAAATCGCCAAGCGGGGCTAAAATACCTATTTTTATCCATATTTGCTTCTGCATTTTTATTGACAGGAATAGTCATGCTTTATAGATTGACAGGGACCTTTACCCTTGATCATATGTCTTATAAATTAATAGCAATATCCGATTTAACCCTAATTAGGTATTCCTTTATATTTATATTTATTGGAGTTGCTCTAAAGTCAGCCTTATTTCCCTTTCATATTTGGCTACCTGATGCCCATGGGTCAGCACCAGCAGTATCCAGTGCCATACTTTCATCTTTAGTACTAAAGGGATATATAGTCTTCTTTATAAAGCTTATATATATTGCTTACGGCATTGAAACAGTAAAGCTTTTAAACCTATTGCCAATAATAATGATTTTAGGAATATGCGCTATGCTTTATGGCTCAGTTATGGCTATTATGCAAAGAAAGTTAAAAAAAATCATAGCCTATAGTTCAGTAGCCCAAATAGGATATATATTTATGGGTATTGGACTAGGAAGTCCAATAGGCCTTATTGCAAGTATATTTCATATAATAGCCCATGGAGTGACCAAGGCTTGTCTCTTCCTATGTGCTGGTGAGATCATTATGCAAAGTGGCCATAAAGAGATCAAGGCTATGAAGGGTATAGGAAAAAGTCTACCTATTACTATGGGCTTGTTTACAATTTGTGGTCTCAGTATGATAGGCATTCCCTTATTGATTGGATTTAGTAGCAAATGGCTATTTGCAGTAGCAATTATGAGATCAGAGATGACTTGGATTATCATAGCTCTAAGCATATCGGGCTTGTTAAACGCCTTATATTATCTTCCTATTTCTATAAGGGCTTACTTTAATATAGATTCTAAGCAGAATAAATCTACGGTAGAGAATCTTGAACAAGCAATCTCAAAGCAATTGCCGATTATCTTATTGGGATGTTTAGTTATAGTTTTTGGAATATATAGTAAACCTATTATAGATTTGATTAGCCTCATAGTAGAGAAACTTTAGGAGTGGTGCCATGAAAGGAAATATTTTACTTTTAGTCCCTATATTATTGCCAATAATTACTGGACTACTAATAGATAAATTTGAATTAAAAAAACTTCATAAAATAGTCACCACTGTTCTTATAGTAAATTCCCTTATTCTACTTTGGATAATGAATATGACTGAGACTAGGTTTCAGCTATTTAACATATCTAGCTTGTTTACAATTAACCTAAATATAGATGGCATCTCAAGCTTGTTTACAATTTTGGCATCTAGCATTTGGATACTATCTAGTTTTTATGCCTTTGAATATATGAAGCATGAAAACAATGAAAGTAGGTATTTTAAGTATTTTATGATTACTCTAGGAATAATCATTGGCCTAGGTTTTTCGGCAAATATGTTTACCTTCTACCTATTTTATGAGTTTATGACACTGATGACTTTCCCTTTAGTAATACATTCTATGAACAAGGACTCCATGAAGGCAAGTCTAAAGTATTTGGCTTATTCCTTTTCGGGAGCAGCTCTTGTTTTAATTGGAATAATATTTAGCTATTATTACGGTCTAAAGCCGGATTTTTTACCTGGAGGGATTCTTGATATGTCAAGAATTGCAGGGAATGAAAATCTAATGCTATTGGCTTATCTACTGAGCTTTATAGGCTTCGGATCAAAGGCAGGAATGTTTCCTCTACATGCTTGGCTACCAACAGCCCATCCGGTGGCGCCAGCCCCAGCTTCAGGTATATTGTCTGGGGTAATCACTAAGGCAGGGGTTTTAGGAATCATTAGAATGACCTACTTTGTATATGGAGCAGAATTTATAAAGGGCTCATGGGCTCAAACTGTAATCTTGATACTGACCATTTTTACTATTTTTATGGGCTCCATGCTTGCATTTAGAACAAAGCTTTTAAAGGAAAGACTTGCCTATTCCTCAGTTAGTCAAGTTTCTTATGTATTGTTTGGACTTATACTTTTAAATATAGATGGATTCGTAGGAAGCTTACTTCACATGGTATTTCATGCTTTGATAAAGAACATCTTGTTTTTAAGTGTGGGAGCTATAATCTACAAAACTGGCAAGCACTACACCTATGAGATAAAGGGCATAGGCAAATCTATGCCAAAAACTATGTGGTCTTTTACTTTGGGCTCCTTAGCCTTAGTAGGAATTCCTCCATTAGGTGGATTTATTAGCAAATACTATTTGGGAATGGGTGCATTGAACCACATAGATTACAGTCTAGGATTTATAGGGGTTGTGACCCTAATTCTGTCTGCCTTGCTTACAGGGGGATATCTTATACCCATCTTTGTTGATGGTTTTTTCCCAGGAAACAAATTTGAATACTTAAAGGTGGAGAGACTAGAGCCAAATAACTATATGATAATTCCATTGATTATTATGACCGTGGCTATAGTTGTACTTGGAATGTTTCCAAATGCTTTGATAGAGTTTTTTACTAGTATAGGAAATGGATTACTTTAGGAGGTGGGCTTATGGAAGGAAATTATCTTTTGTTATTTTTAGTCTTTTGGCCCATTATAGGTGGATTTGTATCCTATATGATAGGTAGGAAGAATAAAGAAGCTAGAAACATTTTTGCTATTTTTGTTACTGGATTAGAGTTTGTTCTTATGCTATCTTTGTATTCGAATATAGACCAAGCTAGCTTTAAATGGTTTGGATTTGCAGGATCTAATGTATATTTTCAACTAGATGGATTTAGATTTATATATGGGACTATAGCCTCATTTATGTGGCTATCTACCACAATATTTTCAAGTGAATACTTTCTGCACTACAGAAATAGAAACAGATATTACCTCTTTATGCTCATGACTCTTGGAGCAACCATGGGAGTATTTCTATCAGCAGATCTGATGACAACCTTTATATTCTTTGAGGTCATGTCCTTTGCTTCCTATGTAATGGTTATCCATGATGAAAAGGATAAATCAAGGGATGCGGCAGATACTTATATGGCAGTAGCTGTCATCGGTGGTCTTGCAATGCTCCTGGGAATATTCATGATTAAACATCATTTAGGAACAACGGATTTTCATGAAATCTACAAGGCAATGAATAGCTTTGATGGAGACAAAACCCAGATTTATCTAGCTGCCATTCTTATGATGGTAGGCTTTGGGGGAAAGGCGGGGATGTTTCCAATCCACATCTGGCTGCCAAATGCTCATCCAAGCGCTCCAGCACCAGCATCAGCTCTATTATCAGGGGTTTTGACAAAGACTGGAATCTTTGGAGCTGTTGTCATAAGCTCAAATCTGTTTTTATATGATTCTGTATGGGGAGTTGGAGTGCTTCTATTTGGCTTAGCAAATATGTTTATTGGAGCCTTTTTAGCCTTGTTCTCCATTGATTTAAAGAGAACCCTAGCATATTCCTCTGTTTCACAAGTAGGATTCATTTTGGTTGGATTAGCAATGCAAGGAATACTAGGAGATCACAACGCCTTAGCGGTGAGAGGAACCCTGCTTCATATGGTAAATCATTCTCTAATAAAGCTTGTATTGTTTATGGTTGCTGGTGTAGTTTATATGAATTTACATGAGTTGGATTTAAATAGCATCAGAGGCTTTGGTAGAAAGAAACCATTTTTATTATTTGTATTTTTAATGGGGGTTCTAAGTATAATAGGAATGCCTCTATGGAGTGGATATATAAGTAAGACTCTGCTTCATGAAAGTATAGTAGAAAAAATATGGCTATTTGAAACATACAGCTTCCAATCCACCTTCTATCAAATAGTAGAGGGGATATTTATTCTATCTGGTGGCTTTACTTTCGCCTATATGACCAAGTTATTCGTAGCTTTATTTATAGAAAAAAATCCATACTCACAGGATAAGCTTGATTCTTTTAACAAAAAATATATTTCAAAGAAAAGCATGCTAGCAATTGGAATACCTGCAATACTGTTATTTGTATTTGGAGCCTTTCCAGAAATAATGAATACTATTGGAAGGCTTGGGCAAGAATTCTTCTATGGACATGATCCAGCCCATGAGGTTCATTATTTTGCCTGGATTAACTTAAAGGGTGCATTAGCCTCATTGTTGATAGGCGTTATAGTGTATTTCTTAATTATTAGAAGCTATCTTATGAAAAAGGATGAAAATGGGAACCTAATCTATATAAATCCATGGCCAAAATACTTAGATATAGAAAACTATATATATAGGCCAG
>CAYZZR010000032.1:9817-16318 GCA_964482775.1 uncultured Tissierella sp.
TTATTTTTAATCATTCTTCTTAGGTGAAAAATCTTGAATTATAAAGAAGAGTGGTGTAATATTGAAGTACAGGAAAAAATGGGAGACATTGGTCTCCCTTTTTATGACGAATTGACGAGTTGAGGAGTTGAAGAATTTTGAATTATCCAATACAATCATTTTTATTAACACTAATTGTTGGATTATCCATGGGATTGGGAAGTTTATTGTCCTTTTTTATATCGAAAAAACATAAAGTGTTGTTATCTTTATCATTAAGCTTTTCAGCAGGAATTATGATTTATGTGTCATTTATGGAAATGCTTCCAGAAGGTATACATCTTATAGAGGATTATCTAGGAGAAGGCCATAGCTTTATAGCCTTGGCATGGTTTTTTGCAGGAATGTTTATAACAGCCATGATTGAAAGATTTGTTCATAGCTACGCTGGACAATTTCATGTCCATGATCATAGTCACTCTAACCATGACCATAATGAACACCACCATCATGATCATGAAGGAGAGGATCATCACTTAACAAAGCTTGGAATGATGTCAGCTATAGCCATAGCAATTCATAATGTACCAGAGGGATTGGCCTTGTTTACAGCAGGTCTAAAGGATATAAGCTTAGCCTATCCAGTAGCAGCAGCAGTGATTATACACAATATACCTCTAGCCATAGCTATTTCAGCACCCTTATACTATTCTACAGGAAGCAAAAAGAAGGCTTTTTTATATACTCTATTAGTAGGACTTATGCAACCAATAGGGGCATTACTAGGCTTTGTGCTATTATCCAACTTCTTTAATGATTTAGTCTTTGGAATATTATTTAGCTTAGTTGCAGGAATCATGATCTTCGTATCCCTAGACGAGCTATTACCAGCAGCACAAAGAGGCGAAGACCATCATTTATCAGTATACGGAGCCATATCAGGAATGATAGTCATGGCAATAGCACTAAGCATATTCGGACATTCACACTAAAACCTTCTTAATGAGGGTTTTTCTTTTTTTGGAACAAATGAACAAAAGGGACGGTTCTTTTTGTTTTAAACTAAATTGAGTAAAAATCAATATAAATATTAAGCGAACATTTGCAGGACGTGAAATAATTCTTAGCAAATGTAGATAAAAATCCGTGAAGCAACTTGCACTGTCTGAGTGTAATGAAATGGAGCGAGTTTGCAAGTTGTAGGATTTTTATTGGAGTGAGCTTTAGAATTATTCATGTCCGAAACCGTGAGCGTATATTTATATTGTTTTTTACGGCTATTACAAAAATACCTGCCTATTCTTTTGGTATAATTATCAGTAATAGTTAAATAATACTTTCAATATAATGTATAAAAAAGGAGGGGTTTTATGGGACTAACTGTACCTACATTATTGGCATTTTTATTGGGACTTGTTCTTCTTTATATAGTTGGAATGCTTTTGGTTATACCTATAAAAATATTGGTTAAGTTGATCTTAAACGGTGTGCTTGGGGGAATAGTTTTGTTTTTCTTCAATTTAATAGCTGGTCTATTTGGAGTTGCCATTGCAATAAATCCACTAACTGCAATAATCGTTGGTATCTTGGGGGTTCCGGGAGTTGTACTGCTTTTGATTACGCAGATAATCATTTGATTCAGTTTTGCGAATTTGCATAAGATTCCGAAATATGGTAAGATTAATTAAATCAAAAGAAAAGGTAGGTGTATCCGAAATGAGCAACCATGTAATGAAAGTACAATCTAGAGAAGTTATCGGAACAAATAAAGTCAAAAAGATGAGAGCTAACAATATCATCCCAGGAGTTATATATAGCAGAAATGAGGAAACACGTCCAGTAAGTGTTGACAATCCTTTGTTTTTAAAAGTATTTAAGGAAGCAGGAACCTCTTCAGTTATAAACTTGGACTTAAACGGAGAAACTGTACCCGTAATAGTAAAAAGTGTACAAAGGCACCCTATATCAGGATTTGTTAGTCATGTTGACTTTCAAAAATTAAATATGAGTGAGAAGATTAAGCTAAGTATTCCAGTTGTATTACTTAATAGAGATGAAATCAAATTACAACCATCTATATTAATGCAATTAATCGATCAAATTGAAGTTGAATGCTTACCATCATATATACCAAAAACTGCAGATATAGACGTAGAAAATATGGACTTCACAACTCCAATGTATGTAAAGGATACAGATATAGCATCTATGGAAGGGATTGCCATCCTAAGCAATTTAGATGATGTTGTATGTTCATTATCTCCTCCAGTAACTCATACAGAAGTTGAAGAAGATGTAGCAGAAAGCGCAGAAGTCCCTGTAATAGGCGAAGAAGCTTAAAAGTTAAAAATAGTTTAAATAAAAAACCCCATGCCAAGCACTTTATTTTTTATTAAGAATAAAATAAGTAATAAGTGAGAATAATCTGGTATGGGGTGATCTATATGTATTGTAAAATTTGTGGAGAGTATAAAGAAGGATTAAGGATATTTGGGATAAATATGTGTAATAGTTGCTTTGACCAAATTGCATACTCTAAAGTATCAGATGATAAGTATGATCTATATAAAAATCTCGTAAGAATTTTATTATCCTATTACATAGGAGGCAAGCAACAACTAAGGGTAAATAATTAATAAGAAAATTGATAAATGGGGGAGCGATTTCTTTAGGAACAAAGGGGTCGTTCGCTTTTTTGTCCAATGAGCTTTAGCGAATTGCAGACAAAACGGACAGCGTAGTTGCGTAAGCAACGGAGGAGAGAACGCAGTGAAAGTTGCTTTTTTGTCCAATGAGCTTTAGCGAATTGCAGACAAAACGGACAGCGGAGTTGCCTTTTGTACTTTTTTGTTCTATTTAGTTTTGATTACTATATCTAAATAAAATGTTTAATATATTAAAAAAATAGTTTATATATATTAAAATGTGATATATAATAGATAAGAAATTTAAAAATTATTAGGAGGTTGATCTTTGTAAGATGAAAACGCCCGTATTGGATGCATTAAAGAACCTTATGGAAGAAAACAGTGTATCTTTCCATATGCCTGGTCACAAAGGCAAAAACACACTGATTAATTGGGGAGAATATATACCCTTTATAGACACAACTGAAGTTGAAGGAATGGACAACCTATTAGAACCACGAGGAATAATAGATGAGTCACAACAACTTGCAGCTAAAGTGTATGGAGCAAAGGCCACCTATTATGGTGTAAATGGTTCTACGGGAAGTAATTATATAGCATTAGCAACTATTACAAAGCCTGGAGACAAGATACTGATCCAGAGAAATTGTCACAAGTCAATTTACAATGCTTTGATTTTAAATAGATTAAATCCAGTATATATTTATCCATATTATAATGAAAATTACAATGTATTAACTGGTATATCTCCAGAAGATGTTGAGAGAATATTGACAGAAGAACCAGACATAAAAGCCGTAGTTCTAACATATCCAAACTACTATGGAGTTTGTTCTGATTTAACAAAAATTGCAGAAATAATTCACAAACATGGTAAGATTTTAATGGTAGATGAAGCTCATGGACCTCATATGGGATTTTCTGAAAAGATGCCTATAACAGCCCTAAAGGCAGGTGCAGATATTGTAATTCACTCTACCCATAAGACTTTACCTAGCTTTACTCAAACATCTATGATACATGTAGGTAGTGATAGAATAGATTTGAACAAATTAAGAGATAGATATCAGCTATATACTACAACTAGTCCATCCTATTTATTTACCTTATCCAATGAAATAGCTGCAAGCTACATGGATGGAGAAGGTAGGGAAAAGCTAGATTACAGTATAGAAAAATGCAAAGAGGTTATTAAAAGATTAAATGCTATAGATAGAGTTGAAGTTTTTGAGGGAGACTCAACTGACTCAACTATTCATGATAAAGATATAACTAAAATATTGATTAGCATAGATGGAATCAAAGGCTCTCAAATCAAGAAGAGATTAAGAACTGCATACAATATTAGATTAGAGATGTCTGACTACTATTATGCTTTGATATTAACTAGCTTGATGAACAAGGATGAGGAATTTGAAAAGCTAATAGCAGCAATTGAAGATATGGCTAAAAATTCCCCATATGAAGAAATAAATTATGTAAATATAAATATGCCTACGCCAAAGATTGTAATTTCACCGGCAGAAGCATATTTTGGCAAAAAACAACAGGTTGAACTAAAGGATGCCATAGGAAAGCTAGCGGCCGCACCGATCATCCCTTATCCACCAGGAATACCATTGATTGTACCTGGAGAAGAGTTTACAAAGGAAATATACGACCATATACTATTCTTAATGGAAAACGGTCTAGAAATAGTTGGTTTAATGGGTTATAATAAAGACCATATAGTAGTTGTAGAATAAGCATAGTTGAATGAGTGAAGGAGTTGTTGTAATTGGCAGGTAAGTTCATAACCTTTGAGGGTCCAGATGGTGCTGGGAAATCAACTATTATCAATTTAATAGGTGATTATCTAGAAAATAAGGGCATAGACTATATTGTAACCAGAGAACCAGGCGGAACCAATATTGGAGAAGAGATTCGGGAGATAATTTTAGATACAAAGAATACCAACATGGGTGCAGAAACCGAAGCCTTACTTTATGCAGCTGCTCGCAGTCAACATATCCACGAAAAGATTATACCTATGCTAAATGAAGATAAAGTAGTAATCTGTGATAGATTTTTGTTATCTAGTCTGGCCTACCAAGGTGTAGGCCGTGACCTAGGTATTGAAAATGTAAAGATGATCAATGATTTTGGACTAAGAGGAGTTTATCCTGATTTGATTTTGTTCTTTCATATAGATCCAGAAGTAACCCTAAAGAGAAAGATGAATGGCTCTGGTGGGGACAGGCTGGAGCTAGAAGGTAATGAATTTCACAAAAGGGTCTATGAAGGCTATAGTGAGCTAATAAAGAGGTATCCAAAGAACATTAAAGTAATAGATGCAAGGCAGACTATAAAGGAAGTATTTGAAAAAAGCCTTGAAGAAATAGAGAAAATATTACAAAATAAGGAGTGATATTATGAAACTTATAGTAGCAATAGTTCAAGACCAAGATGCACCTAGTTTAGTAGAAGATTTGACTGACAAGGAATTTAGAGTTACAAAATTGGCATCAACTGGTGGATTTCTAAAGTCTGGGAATACAACTCTATTAATGGGAGTTGACGATGAATGTGTAGAGGAAGCATTGTCGGTTATTGAAGAAAATTGCAAGACTAGAGAGATTACCACTTCCCTATTGACAGTAACCATGCCTGGAGACACCTATATTCCTTATCCATTGGAGGTTAAGGTTGGAGGAGCTACCATATTTGTATTAGATGTAGAAAAACATATAAGAGTTTAGGGGGGATTACTTTGAAGTTAGCAATTGCAATAATACAAGATGAATATATCAACAAGGTTGTAAGAGCATTGATGGCAGAGAAAATCAGCACTACTAAACTTTCATCAACTGGTGGGTTTTTGAAATCTGGATCTACTACTCTTTTGATTGGTGTAGATGATGAAAAAGTAGATGGTCTAATTGAATTGATTCAAAGCCAATGCCAAAGCACAAAGGTTAAAGATGGAGAGAATGAAATCACCGTTGGTGGTGCAAATATCTTCTTAATTAATATGGATCAATGTATAAAGATGTAGCTTGGAGGGACTTATGAGTTTTAATCAGATTATAGGCCATGAAAAAGCTATAGAAACACTAAAAAGAACAATAAAGAAGAAAACCCTTAGCCATAGCTACCTTTTTGAAGGAGATGAAGGCTTAGGTAAGAAAAAAATTTCATATGTATTTGCTAAAACCCTTCTTTGCAAGGAGCAAGGGTCGGAGCCGTGTAACCATTGTACTTCTTGTATGAAATTTGATGGAGGAAATCACCCTGACTTTGTTGTAATTGAACCTGAAAAGGGTCTTATAAAAAAGGGAGAGATAGAGAACCTAATCAATAGCGTTGCTACGGCTCCTTTTGAATCCTTAAGAAAGGTTTTTATAATAGACCAAAGTCACAAGATGAATCCTGAAGCCCAGAATGCACTACTAAAAACCTTAGAAGAACCACCTGAATATATTAACATCGTTCTTATTAGCTCTAGTATCAACAATATTATGCCTACAATATTATCTAGATGTCAGAGGATAAAATTCTATCCTATTCAATCAAAAATTATAGCCGATTACCTAGTGGAAAATTTCAGTAAAAATGAAGAGGAAGCTAGTTTCTTGGCAGATTTTTCAAAGGGATCTATGGGCAAGGCTATTGAACTAGCTCAATCAGATGATTTTTTTGTAAAAAGGGATGAATGCATAAACTTGATAGACTCTTTATTAAGAGGAGATAAAACCAAGGCTCTAAGCTCGGTAGGTTTTTTTAATGATAATATATAATCGTACAGACCGTTATGTTATAATAAATATAGGTGATTTTATGAAAGATAGATTTGGCAGAGATATTAATTACTTAAGAATATCAATTACAGATAAAT
>CAYZZR010000033.1:0-15984 GCA_964482775.1 uncultured Tissierella sp.
TTTCTAAGTCAAAGTTAAACTTCTTTGAATCTCCGCCATCAAGTTCTTCAATATTTTTAAAGGCAGAGTCTGATAGATAAATATAGTTTGGATCATCGATTTCAGCACGTATGGAGATATTATTTATATAATCTTCACTAGTATTTTCAACTCTGATTGGGATTCTAACTGAATCTCCTGACTCAACATTTATGGTTTTTGGGCTGGTAATGTATAAGGAACCCTTTGCTGCACTACCGGCTATTGGATACATGGTGATAATCATTAAAATTATCAATAAACTACTAATAATTCGTTTCATTTAATATTTCCCCCTCTGAATTGTCTGCAATATCTGTATTGATTGTGATTTTTTCGATATTTCCATCTCTTAGATATACTACTCTATGGGCATAGATGGAAATTTCTGTATCGTGTGTTACGATAATCAAAGTTTGATTGTTCTCTTTAGCCATACCAGTAATCAAATCCATAACCTCAAATGTGGTTCTCGTATCTAAGTTACCAGTGGGCTCGTCTGCAAAAACAATCTTTGGATTACCTACAAATGCTCTAGCTATACTAACTCTTTGCTGTTGGCCACCACTCATTTCAGATGGTTTGTGATGTAATCTGTTACCTAGACCAACATTTTCAAGCATTTCCTTGGCCATTTTATCCCTTTTCGCCTTGGGAACTCCCTTAAAGGTAAGACCCAGACTTACATTTTCCATAGCTGAAAGAGTTGAAATTAGATTATAGGATTGGAATACAAATCCAATATTTAGTTGCCTAAACTTGGCTAGATCCTTCTCGTTCATTTTCTCTAGGTGAAGATTGTTTATAATGATTTCTCCCTTAGTAGGTTTTTCAAGTCCAGCCATCATATTAAGTAAGGTACTCTTTCCTGAACCTGAAGTGCCAAGAAGACAGATAAACTCTTTTCTTCCTATAGTTAGATCTATATTATTTAGGGCTATAATCTTTTCATCACCCATCTTATATATTTTTCTAAGGTTCTTTAATACAATTAGATCCTCCAACAATGCCCACCCCCTTTGTGTACAATATTAATTTTATTCTAGCACAAAAGCAGATATTAATAGTTACAAAATGTTTAAAGTTAAGAAAAAAACTAGCCTATTTAAAATAGACTAGTTTAATTAAACTTTATTTATTTAAAATTTTTAAAACTTTTGGTGCTCTTAATCGATGTGCTTCAGGCATATTGCTTCCTAATAATGGTCTTAGATAGTTCTTGAATTCTTCTGTAACATTGTTGCCTTCCTCATTTATAAAACTATCAGGCATTGACTTAGTAAATTTAGCAACATCTTCAAGCTTAGTTAATTTATAATCTACAGAGTAGGAGCCTGTTCTGTGGATGGTAACTGATCCATCTACATTATTCCACAAGGCAAATTGAGCTGCCTTTTCTCCAACCTCTCTAGCTTCGTGTTGATCAAGGTCTGATACACAACCCATAAATGATCTTTGAAGGTATCCAAAGGTATCACATCTTACTCTTTTGATTCCTAAATTATCTTTGATAGTCTTGGAAAGCAAATCACCTAAGGCTCCAGTTCCAGAAAGCTGAATATTACCATGGGAGTCTCTTTCTAGGTTTTCGGACAATTTTGCTATGATTGGGGTCCCTTCTTCGTCTACAATACCTTCTGAAACTGCAATAACACATTTTCCGTATTTTTCAAATGTAGTTTTTACATCCCTTAAAAAATTGCCAACTACAAATGGTCTTTCTGGGAAATAGATCAAATGAGGACCATCCTCAGGATATTTTTTGGCCATAGATGCTGCTGCAGTTAAGAATCCAGCATTTCTTCCCATAACTATACCTATATATACGCCTGGTAGAGAGTTTATATCCAGATTTACACCCATAAAGGCCTGTGCTACAAATTTTGCAGCTGAAGCATAACCTGGACAGTGGTCATTAACTAATAGATCATTGTCAATTGTCTTAGGAATATGTATAGCTCTTAGCTCGTAGCAAGATGCCTTGGCCTTTTCGTTTACTATCCTTACGGTATCTGCTGAATCATTGCCGCCTATATAGAAGAAATATCTTATGTCATGAGCTTGCATTACCTTAAACATTTCATCACAATATTCATCATCAGGTTTATCTCTAGTAGACAACAAGGCTGATGAAGGTGTACATGCGATATCCTCTAGATTGTGAGTTGTTTCCTGTGTTAAATCTACAAAATCTTCATTTATTATGCCTGTAACACCATGTAAAGCGCCATATATTCTTGTTACTTGAGGAAATTTCCTAGCCTCTATGACAACACCCATCAATGATTGGTTGATTACTGCTGTTGGGCCCCCTCCTTGTGCAACTAATACCTTACCTGTTAGCATTACTAATACCCCCTACTATTTGTTTTTGATATATATTTACTTTATTATGATAAGATTATACTATCAGAAGCCGATAAATAATTCAATAAGAGTATGAAAACAAGTCTAGCTACGATTTTTATAGTTTAGATTGGTTTATTATGCTATACTATTGTAAATAAGTAGGAATGATTTGAGAAAAACAAGGTAATAATGTATAATTAAGTGGCGATAGGAGTGAAATAGATTGAGTAGAACATTACTTGAGAGTAAAAAGATATCTGAGCTTAGAGAAATAGCAAAGGCTTATGAAATTGAAGGCGCTTATAAATACAAAAAAGAGGAGCTTATCGATCTTATAGTTCAAACTTTGCTTACCAACGAAGATGAGAACATAGTACCAGATGATGGAGCCTGTGAAACAATAGATATTGAAGAAGATGAAACTATAAAAATTGATATGAAGGATTTAGATTTAGAAGACTTATCAGATAATGCAACAGAGGAAATAGAAAATCTGGAGGATATAAATCTAGCAGAGGGAATTCTTGAACTACATACAGATGGATATGGGTTTTTGAGAAGAAACAATTATCAATCTGGAGATGATGATATCTATATATCTCCATCCCAAATCCGCAGATTTAGACTAAAAACAGGTGACAAGGTTACAGGAATTACAAGACCACCTAAGGTTGGAGAGAAGTTTAAGGCCTTACTCTATGTCAAGGCTGTAAATGGTATGAATCCTGAAACTGCCATAAGAAGACCTGACTTTGATAGCCTTACACCAATTTACCCAAATCAAAGACTACAATTAGAAACCACATCTAGCGATTTTGCCACAAGAATGATAGATTTAGTTGCCCCTATAGGAAAAGGTCAAAGAGGAATGATTGTCTCCCCTCCAAAGGCAGGAAAGACCACTCTTTTAAAAATGCTTGCAAATTCTATTGCTAAAAATCATCCCGAAGTAGAGATTATTATATTGTTAATAGATGAGAGACCTGAAGAAGTAACGGATATGAAAAGGTCTGTTAAAGGTGATGTTATCTATTCTACCTTCGATGAGCTTCCTAAAAATCACACTAAGGTAGCTGAAATCGTATTGGAGAGAGCAAAGAGATTGGTAGAGCATGGCAAGGATGTTCTTATTCTATTGGATAGTATTACTAGGTTAGCAAGAGCCTACAATATAACTATTCCACCTACAGGTAGAACCTTGTCAGGTGGATTGGATCCTGGAGCTCTTCACAAACCAAAAAGATTTTTTGGAGCAGCTAGGAAATTAGAAGAAGGTGGAAGCCTTACCATTCTAGCTACTGCTTTGGTAGATACAGGCTCTAGGATGGATGATGTTATATTTGAAGAATTTAAGGGAACAGGAAACATGGAGATTCATTTGGATAGGAAATTATCTGAAAAGAGAATATTCCCTGCAGTGGATATCAATAAATCAGGCACTCGACGAGAGGATTTACTCTTAACACAAAAGGAATTGGAGACTATTTGGGCTATGAGAAAGGCCATGGGAAACACTTCAACCCAAGACGGTACAGAGATGCTTATTGATAAATTGATTAAAACTAAGAGTAACGATGAGTTTGTAAATGATATGAGAAATAAAATTTAGTAATAGTTGAAATGTAAAAAAAAATATGCTATAATTTAATGGTTATAACGAGAAAACTCGTTGCAGCAGTGTGAAGGAAACTGCTAGCAGTTTCCACTAAGCTTAAATGAGATGTAAATTTTGTTTTTTATAAGTATTGGAGAGAGGTGAAATAAATGAAGACAGCAATTCATCCAGAATATAAAGAAGCTACAGTAACATGTGCTTGTGGTAATACATTTAAAACTGGCTCAACAAAAGAAGAATTAAGAGTTGAAATTTGTTCAGAATGTCATCCATTCTTCACAGGACGTCAAAAATTCGCAGAACGTGGTGGACGTGTTGAGAAATTCAAGAAGAAATACAATATTGACTAGTATTCTTCACAACTAGGTTAGTTGCACATAAGGCACCTAACCTTTTTTATTACGAATAATTAATTGATATAGATGAGGTAAGAATGACTAAGAGAGGTGATTATATGGAATTGAAGAACACAAATAAACCTATACACAAAACCAGTATAGGAGGGCAGGCTCTAATTGAAGGGGTAATGATGAGAGGCCCTGAGGATGTGGCTATTGCTGTTAGAAAGCCAAATAAAGAAATTGAGGTAACAACAAATAAATTAAATACCTTGGCTATGAGACATAAGATATTTAGGACACCCTTTCTAAGAGGAATGATAAGCTTGATAGAATCTCTAACTATGGGAACTAAAGCTTTGATGTATTCTGCAGAATTTTATGAGGAAGAGGAGCCAGAGGCAAAGAAGACTTGGACACAAAAAATATTCAAGGATAAGGCTGCAGATGTGGAAATGTTCATGGCATTGGCTTTATCTATAGTCCTATCCGTAGGAATCTTTATGGTTTTACCAAGTATTATAACCAATTTCCTAAAGGGTAATATAGAAAATGCAATTCTCTTAAACCTTGTAGAAGGAGCTATCCGTATTATAATATTCTTTATTTATTTAGTATGGGTTGCAAAGGTTGAGGATGTAAGACGTGTATTTGAATATCACGGAGCAGAGCATAAAACCATACATGCTTATGAGAATGGAGAGGAATTAACAGTAGAAAATGTTAAGAAGTATCCTATTTTACATGCTAGATGTGGAACTAGCTTTCTATTCATGGTAATGATGGTTAGTGTCTTGGTTTTATCTGTATTTGGTTGGCCAAATCCAGTGCTTAGAGTAGTGATTAGAATATTGATGTTTCCTGTAATAGCAGGTATATCCTATGAAATCAACAGATTTATAGGAAGAAGTAACTCAAAAGTTTGTTACTATCTATCAGTTCCTGGTTTGATGATTCAAAAGTATGCAACTGTAAGAGAACCAGATGAAGAGCAAATCGAAGTAGCTATAAAATCTTTACAAGCTGTTATACCAAGAGACAAGGAGGCAGACAAGTGGTAATCAACCAACTACTGAAGGTGGGCTTTGAAAAACTAAAGTCATTAGATTATTCTAATCCTTCACTAGAAGCCAGACTAATTTTAGTAAAGCTACTAAATGTTGATAAATCCTATTTGTATGCCTATGGTGATAGAGAAGTAGAAGATGAAATAAGGGATCAATTCCTTGAGATTATCGAAAAAAGAAGTGAAGGCTATCCCTTACAATATATTCTTAAGGAAAAGGAGTTTATGGGACTTAACTTCTATATTGAAGAAGGGGTGCTAGTTCCTAGACCTGATACTGAGTGTTTGGTAGAGTATGTAATAGAATATATTGAAAAAGAGTATTATGATTTAAATATAAGGGTCTTAGATTTGGGAATTGGCAGCGGTGCTATTTCCCTATCTATTGCCCAAAATTGTCCTAATGTTTATGTATATGGGGTTGATATAGATGAAACTCCTATAAGGATTTCTAATATCAACAAGAAGAGATTTAATCTTACAAATGTAGAATTTTTCAAGGGCAATATGTTTGAAGCAATTGAAGATTTAGATTTAAGAAATAGCGTTCATATTATAGCTTCAAATCCACCATACATTCCTAGTAAGGATATACAAAGTCTACAAGCTGAAGTAAGGATCTATGAGCCTAGATTAGCTTTAGATGGTGGGCTTGATGGATTGAATTTCTATAGGGATATTACAAAGAAGGCAAATGAATATTTAATAGATAAGGGATTGTTAATATATGAAATTGGATATAATCAAGGCCAAGAGGTTAAAGAGATTTTGGAGGAAAATGGCTTTGTAAATATTAAAATTCTAAAGGACATACAAGGACTTGACAGAGTTGTTTTGGGATTTGCAAGTAGAGGTGTATAATGGGTATAATATTTGATTTGTTTATTACCTTCTTTAAAATAGGGGCATTTAGCTTTGGTGGAGGATATGCTATGCTTCCCTTAATAGAAGAAGAGGTTATACAAGTAAATAGTTGGTTGACATCTACTGAATTTATAGATATTTTGGCTATATCTGAAATGACCCCTGGCCCAATAGCTATAAATTCTGCTACGTTTATAGGCTATAAGGTATCAGGAGTATTTGGGTCAGCAGTGTCAACCTTAGGAGTTACTTTACCTAGCTTTATTGTAATGAGTATTATCTTTCATTTTGTCTATAAATTTAAGAATTCGCCATACTTAGCTTGGGTTTTTGAAGGGATTAGACCAGTTGTACTTGGATTAATTGCATCCGCTGCTTTTACAGTTGCTAAAAGTTCCTTTATTGATTTGAAGTCTGTACTTATATCAATAGGAATTTTTTATTTAGTGACCTTTAAAAAATTTAATCCAATACTCTCTATAGTCCTTGCAGGTGGATTGGGAATACTGCTTTATTAAGGGGAGATGCTTGTGTTATGGAATATGTTTTTGACCTTCTTTAAAATAGGGGCATTTACCTTTGGTGGAGGATATGCAATGATACCTATTATACAAGAGGAAGTAGTAGAAAAGAAAAAATGGATTGATGACAATGAATTTATGGATGCAATAGCTTTGGCTCAAGCCTCACCAGGACCTGTTGCAGTAAACACAAGTGTATATTGTGGTTACAAGCTTAAGGGATTACAAGGGGCCATAGCTTGTACACTTGGTACTGTATTACCATCATTTATTACCATATTATTTATAGCCATGTTTTTTTACCAATTTAGGTCAAATCCAATTATCGACAAGATTTTTATTGGTATAAGGCCAGCAATAGTAGCCTTGATATTATCATCAGTATATAAGATGTGGCAAAAGTCCAATTTTGGCTATATTAAATTGATGGTTGTTATAGCCACAACCCTAATAGTTGTGTTTATGGATATAAGCCCTATTTGGTTGGTCTTAGCTGGAGGAGTAGGTGCAGTGATTATAAGAACGATTTTTATTGAGAATTCCAACTAAATATATTACAATAATTAGAAGAAGATTAATGCAAACAGTTATAGAGGGAGTTGTATATTGTGTTAGATAAATTAGCTTTTCTTGAAAGCAAATACAAGGATCTTGGGGATAGAATTATGGACCCTGAGTTGATAAATCAAGATAGAGATGAATGGCAAAGAATTATGAAGGAACATTCTGATATGGAGCCTATAGTTATGAAATATAGGGAGTATTCAGAGGCCTTGACTGGTTTAGAAGAAGCAAAGGAAATGCTTCATGAAAAATTAGATGATGAAATGAAGGAAATGGTCAAGGAAGAAGTAAAGACTCTTGAGGAAGATTTGGCGAAATATGAAGAAGAATTAAAGGTAATGCTACTTCCAAAGGATCCTAATGACCACAAAAATGTTATCGTAGAAATTAGAGGTGGAGCTGGTGGAGATGAAGCTGCACTTTTTGCTGGAACCCTTTTTAGAATGTATGTAAGATATGCAGAGCGTAACAATTGGAAGGTTGATATAATGAATACCAATGAAATTGGTATAGGCGGATATAAAGAAGTTATTTTTATGATAAAGGGTAAAGGTGCATTTAGTAGATTAAAATATGAGTCAGGTGTTCATAGAGTACAAAGAGTACCTGAAACCGAAGCTAGCGGTAGGATTCATACATCAACAGTTACTGTTGCTGTATTGCCTGAGGCAGAAGATATAGATATAGAAATCGCAGCAGCTGATATTAGGGTGGATGTATTCCGTTCATCAGGGAATGGTGGCCAATCTGTAAATACTACTGACTCTGCTGTTAGAATTACTCATATACCTACTGGTATAGTGATTTCATGTCAAGATGAAAAAAGTCAGTTAAAGAACAAGGATAAGGCTATGAAGATTTTAAAATCTAAGCTTTATGACTTAAAGTTATCCGAGCAAAATTCAGAATTGGCTGAGATGAAAAAAGGCCAAGTAGGTACAGGAGATCGTTCTGAGAGAATTAGAACATATAATTTCCCACAGGGAAGAGTAACAGATCATAGAATTAATATGACATTATATAAGCTAAACAACTTTGTTGATGGAGATTTAGATGAGATGATTGATGGTTTAATCACTACTGATCAAGCGGAGAGAATGGCGCAAGTAGACTAATAGAGGGGGGACCCTCTATTTTTGTATGAGTATAGATAAAGTAAATCAACTAAAAGAGGAATAATAATGAATACAAAAGTTATAAAAATTGATGATACAAATATTAATGATTTTCTTATAGAGGAAGCAGCTTCACTTATTAAAGAAGGCAAGCTTGTTGCATTTCCAACTGAAACTGTATATGGATTAGGGGCTAATGGTCTTGATGAAAATGCAGTTATAAGTATCTTTAATGCTAAGGGTAGACCTCAGGATAATCCTCTAATACTCCATATATCTAGCAAAGAGCAGTTAAAGCCTTTGGTAAGTGAAATACCAGAAATAGCTTATGAATGTATGAGGAGATTTTGGCCAGGACCATTGACTATACTATTTAAAAAAAGTGATCTTGTTCCAAATATTATCACTGCAGGTCTAAATACTGTAGCCATTAGAATGCCTAACCATCCAATAGCATTAAAGCTTATAGAATATGCCAAGACTCCAATTGCAGCACCATCTGCAAACCTTTCTGGGAAACCATCTCCAACTAGTGCTAGTCATGTAATTATGGATCTGCTTCATAAGGTGGATATGATAATAGATGGAGGAAGTACAGGCCTTGGCTTAGAGTCAACTGTTCTAGATCTCTCTGGAGATCAACCTATGATACTTAGACCAGGTGCTATTACTATGGAAGATTTGATACCTTTTATGCCAAACATTAAACAGGATGTTGCTACTATAAAAGAGGGAGAGCATATAGTTCCCAAATCTCCTGGTCAGAAATATAGACATTATGCACCAAAGGCAGAGATGATTGTCTATACAGGTCATATTGAAAAGGTAATTGAGACTATAAAAGAAAAAACTAGTTATTATATAAGTAAAGGTTTAAATGTAGGTATAATGGCTACAGAAGAAAGCAAGGATAAATATACTAAGGGAACTGTTTTAGTTGTAGGATCAAGAGAAAAAAAGGAAACTATTGCAGCCAATCTTTTCAACACCATTAGAGCCTTTGATGAAAAGAAAGTAGATATTATATTGTCTGAAGGTGTGGAAGAAGACCATATTGGAAGGGCTATTATGAATAGAATGATGAAGGCTTCAGGTGGAAAAGTAAATAGGGTTTAGGGGTGATATGATGCGGATTTTATTTGTTTGTACTGGTAATACATGCAGAAGTCCCATGGCAGAGGGAATACTGAATGCAATGAAAAAGGTGAATAATCTAGATATAGAGGTAGCTTCAGCTGGAGTAGCTGCTTTTGATGGCTATAGTGCATCAGACAATTCAGTTTTAGCCTTAGAAAAAATGGGTATTGACATATCTAAGCATAAATCCAGATTGGTAGATGAAAGTCTATTGGACAAATTTGATCTTATACTAACTATGAGTAGATCTCATAAGGATATCTTATTAAATAATTATCCAAATAGTAAGGGGAATGTATTTATATTGAATGAATATGCATTTGATGAAAAAATTGATATTCCTGATCCCTTCGGTGGAAGTTTAAAGGACTATGAAAGAGCAAGGGACCAAATATATAGAGCTATTGAGAAAATAGTTGAAAAGATAGGAAAGAAGCAAAAGGTAAGAGGTAAGAATTAAGAGATAAGAGTCGCAGCTAATTGCAAAAGGAGGTTTTTGTATGAAAATAGGTATAGGTAGTGATCATGGTGGGTTTGAGTTAAAGGAAATTGTTAGAGAGCATCTTGAAAAGTTAGGTATTGAGATTGTAGATTTTGGCACATATAACAAGGATTCTGTAGACTATCCTGAATATGGAAAAACAGTGGCTCAAGCTGTTGTAAATAAGGAAGTTGAGAGAGGTATTGTAATCTGTGGTACTGGTATAGGAATATCTATAGCAGCAAACAAGGTAAAGGGAATTAGATGTGCCTTATGTGGAGATACTTATTCTGCAAGAATGAGTAGAGAGCACAACAATGCAAACATGTTAGCCTTAGGAGCAAGGGTTTTAGGAGTAGATTTAGCCCTAGAAATAGTGGATTCTTGGATGAAGGCAGAATTTCAAGGTGGAAGACATGAAAATAGAGTAAATAAAATTAGTGATATAGAAGGGTAATCTGTGGTATAATTCTATTTGATGATTTTGATATTGAAGGGAGAGATATTATGTCAAAAGTTGTAATATTTGACCATCCGTTAATTAAGCACAAGCTAACGTTTATAAGGGATAAAAATACTGGTTCGAAGGAATTTAGAGAGTTAGTTACAGAGGTTTCCACATTGATGGGATATGAAGTAACAAGGAATTTATCATTAGAAGAGGTTGAAATAGAGACTCCAGTTTCTATAATGAAATCTCAAGTTATTGCAGGCAAAAAAGTGGGACTAGTACCTATACTTAGAGCAGGCCTTGGTATGGTAGATGGTATGTTGAATTTGCTGCCAGCTGCTAGAGTTGGACATATTGGTCTATACAGAGACCCTGAAACATTCCAACCAGTAGAGTACTATTGCAAGTTACCACAAGATATAGCAGAGAGAGATCTAATAGTTTTAGATCCAATGCTAGCAACAGGAGGCTCAGCTGTAGCAGCTATCCAATTCTTAAAGGATAGAGGAGCAAAATCTATAATGTTAGTGAACCTAATAGCTGCACCTGAAGGAATTGAAGCTGTTCAAAATGCACATCCTGATGTTGATATATATGTAGCTGCTGTAGATGAAAAGTTAAATGATCACAAATATATAGTACCTGGTCTAGGAGACGCTGGCGATAGATTATTTGGCACTAAGTAGAAGAAATTGTGAAAAATAGGGCAGAATAATCTGTCCTTTTTTCACTTGCAGTCTAGAGAAGAGGCTAGTTTAAGGAGCGATTTTTGATGCAAGTAGCAATTATGCCATTTTTAGTGGCAGTCTTTATATCATTGATGATGACCCCTTTGGTGAGGAAGTTTGCCTTTAGAATAGGGGCCATAGACATACCTAAGGATGAAAGAAGAATACATAATAAACCAATGCCACTATTGGGTGGTATAGCTATTTATGCAAGTGTAATTATTGCATGTTTATTGTTTTTACCTATAAACAAGACATTGGTCTCCATACTTATAGGAGGAACAATTATACTTATATCAGGAATAATAGATGACCTAAAGGGCTTAAGTCCAAAACTCAAAATTGTATTTCAATTGTTAGCTGGCCTTTCCCTTATATTAGGGGATGTAAAGGTAGATTTTGTGACAAATCCATTTACAATAAGTAACAGTATAATCTATTTAAAATGGTTATCAATACCAATAACCTTGTTTTGGGTAGTAGGTATTACAAATACATTAAATCTTATAGATGGTTTGGATGGCTTAGCAGCTGGTGTGGCTATGATTTCTGCCCTATCTTTAACTTTTGTTGCTGAAAAATTTGGGTACACATCTGTAATAATTATTTCTTCAATAATTGCTGGATCTTGTTTGGGCTTCTTACCCTTTAATTTCAATCCTGCAAAGATATTCATGGGGGATACTGGAGCTTTATTTTTAGGCTTTATGCTAGCTTCCATATCCATTGAAGGGGTAATGAAAAGTGTAGCTACAATTGCTATGATAGTACCGGTGCTTATATTAGGTGTACCTATATTTGATACTACTTTTGCTATATTTAGAAGGCTTTTAAACGGAAAATCAATAATGTCTGCAGATAAAGGTCATTTACACCATAGATTATTGGCTAGGGGATTTTCTCAAAAGAAAACAGTTCTCATCCTATATGGTATTTCAAGTGTATTTGGTATCTTTGCTGTATTAGTTGCAAAGGCTAATAGTCAACAGGCTGTATATCTATCTGTTATACTATTTATAATTACTGTAATATTTGCTATGAAGTTTGGATTATTTAAAAGTAAAAAAGATAGGAAGTGATTAAGTGAAGATAATGTGTGTATTTGGTACTAGACCAGAAGGTATAAAGATGGCACCAATTGTAAAGGTGTTAAAATCGAGAAATGATATAGAAACCATAGTTTGTATAACGGCCCAACACAGGGAAATGCTAGATCAAGTGCTGAACCTATTCCAAATAGTGCCGGATTATGATTTGAATATATTTAAAAAAGGCCAGAGTCTAACTGAAATTACTACAAGGGCAATAAAGGGATTAGAAGAAGTTATTTTAAAAGAAAAGCCAGATGTACTATTGGTTCAAGGTGATACTACAACTGTATTTGCAGGAGCTTTAGCGGCTTTTTATCAAAAAGTAAAAATCGGCCATGTTGAGGCAGGTTTAAGAAGTGGGAATCTTTATTCACCTTATCCAGAAGAGGCAAATAGAAAGCTTACTGGTGTTCTTACAGATTTTCATTTTGCGCCAACACAAAGCAATCGAGAGAATTTGCTCAAGGAAGACTATGCAGATGAAAAGATATACATTACAGGAAATACTGTTATAGACGCCTTAAAGTATGCTGTCAAGGATAGCTATATTTTTGAAAACCAAAAGCTAAATGATTTAGACTATAAAAATAAAAGAGTAATTTTATTGACGTCTCATAGAAGAGAAAACATAGGAAAACCTATGGAAAATATATTCAGTGCTGTTAATGATATAGTGAGTAGATATGAAGATGTTGAAGTAATATTTCCAATGCACTTAAACCCACAGGTTAGAGAGATAGCCAATAGGATTTTAGGTGGAAATACACGAATACATTTGATTGAACCATTGGAGTATGAGCCATTTACAAATCTTATGTCTAGAGCTCATATTGTAGTTACGGACTCAGGTGGCTTACAAGAGGAAGCTCCAACCTTTGGGAAGCCTGTATTAGTAGTAAGAGAAGAGACTGAAAGACCAGAAGGGGTTGAAGCTGGTACTGCAAAATTAGTTGGAACAAGCTATGAGCCAATTTTTGAAAATCTTGATTTGCTATTAAAGGATAATATAGAGTATGAAAAAATGGCCAAAGCAGTCAATCCTTATGGAGATGGCAGGGCAGCTGAAAGAATAGTTGAAATTCTTTTAGAAGAAAGTAGCAAGTAAAAAAAATTCTATTAGTTGTATAAAAAGTATCCTCCTTTGGTAATACTCTTACTATAAGGAAAGGGTGCTTTTTTATTTGAAATGTTTTGTCCCCCTTTACATTTTAACAAAGAACCTTTTCCTTAATTTATTTTAGGAGGATAATCATGAAAAAAATTATTTTATTTGTTCTTATAATAATATGCTTATTACCAGTACTGACAAAAGCTGAGGATAATATAGGTGAAGAGGAAGTTCTATTGTCAATGTTAGAAACATTGGGCGGAGATTTTTATCAAGGGGATATTAGTGCTAATGGAATAATTGTAGATAAGTTTTTAAGCCTTAAAGAATTGAAAGATTTAGGACAAGATATTGTAGATAACTTATCTATTGATAGACTAAAGATTATTGATAGTGAAGAAATAGACAATTTATATTACAGACAAATTAATCTATATTTATATGACAATGATAAAAACCCAATAACCATTATAATAAGTTCATACTCCCATCCAGAAGAAAATAATGAAAAAACTTATTTATATATAAATTATATAAAAAAGGAGAATTTTGTTGAAATTAATGATATAATAATGAAGATAAAAAATATTTATTTGGAAAAAAACAAAAAAGTAGAAATTACCACTTGCCTAATAGGCACTATTAGTGGTAAATTTATTGAAGAAGATATTGTAGAAAAAATGACAAAGGCAATTTATAAAATAAATGGCGAAATAGTAGATGAGTATAAGGATAGTAATTTGATTTCTTATACTGCATATACTGACAATATAGATAAGAAAATTTTTGCTGGTGAAGATAGAATCAATCTAAATATTGCATTAAGATATAATGAATATGATGATCAAACGCTTATGTGGATTGGGACTCCTATTATAACCAGTGGATATTAATTGGAGGAGAGATTTTGGAGAAAATAATGGTGGAGAAAAGCCCTCCTTTAAAGGGTAATGTAAGAATTAGTGGTGCTAAAAACTCAGCACTACCCTTGTTGGCTGCTTCTTTGTTGGGAACTGAGGATATAATCCTTGAAGATGTACCGAATCTTAAAGATGTTGCAATTATGTGTGAGGTACTAGTTTCTCTAGGTGCTACTGTTGAGTATTTGGAAAAAGATGTAATTAAAATTAACTCTGCAAATGTGAATAAGTATGAGACTAGTTATGATCTGATGAGTAAGATGAGAGCATCTTTCTTAGTTATGGGTCCCTTGCTAACTCGTTTAGGAAAGACAAAAAATTCTTTGCCTGGTGGATGTGCCATAGGTACAAGGCCTATAGACTTACACTTAAAGGGTTTTAAAGCCCTTGGAGCAACTATAGATACAGATCATGGCAATATTGGTGCACAAGCTGATAAGTTGGTTGGAGACAGAATATATTTGGACTTTCCTTCAGTAGGTGCTACAGAAAATATTATGATGGCTGCAACTATGGCTGAAGGCGAAACAATAATTGATAACGCTGCTATGGAACCTGAAATAGTAGATTTATCTAATTTTTTGAATAAACTTGGTGCAGATATAAAGGGTGCAGGTACATCTACAATTAGAATTAAAGGAGTTAAGCATTTAGGAGGAGCTAGACATCAGATAATACCAGATAGAATTGAAGCTGGAACCTTTATGGTGGCTGCTGCTATAACTGGTGGAGATGTAGTGGTTGAAAATGTAATTTCTAACCACATTAAACCTGTTATTGCAAAGCTTAAGGAGGTTGGTTGCCAAGTAATTGAAAATGGTGATAGTGTAAGAGTAATTGCAGACAATAAGTTAAATGCAATTGATATAAAGACTCTTCCATACCCAGGATTTCCAACTGACATGCAAGCACAGTTTATGGCCTTGATGACCTTATGTGAAGGGACAAGTGTAGCCATTGAAACTGTGTTTGAAAATAGGTTTATGCATGTAGATGAATTAAAAAGAATGGGCGCTGATATTAAAATTGATGGAAGATCCGCTATTATCCAAGGGGTAAAAACCTTGACTGGGGCACCAGTAAAGGCTTCTGATTTAAGAGCTGGAGCAGCGTTAATTTTAGCTGGATTAGTAGCTGATGGAGTTACTGAAATAGATAATGTATATCACATTGATAGAGGATATGATGGTATAGAGGAGAAGTTTACAAATCTTGGTGCAAGGATTTATAGAAAAAACATTTAGTAAAGTTCTATCTCCCTTATTAGTTGAATAGTATTAATTATACTATGGAGACGAGGGGATTTTATGAAGAAAATTGGAACATATATGATGATGGTCTTAATAATAACTATTCTATTACCAACGGTTATTGTTAGGACCTTTAGCTTTGTACCTAGAGAAAATACAGTATCGGGTGAAGGATTTAAAGAAGAAGTAAGTGAGATACCAAAGATTATAATCTCTAGTGAAGAGGTTGAAGTAACAGAGGCCATTGAGACTATAAAGCTATTTAATCCATATAATGGTTCTGTTGAGGAGTTGGATATTGAAACCTATGTGAAGGGTGTTGTAGCAGCAGAGATGCCTGCTGAGTTTCATCTAGAGGCTCTAAAGGC
>CAYZZR010000034.1:0-15853 GCA_964482775.1 uncultured Tissierella sp.
GCCATAACAAGCAAACCGAGAGACATACCCCGTTTAAAACCAACTTTTTTCAATCTTTATAAGGGGTTAGAAAAATGTTTTATGGCAACAAAAAGAGAATTAAGTTGAAATTTCAGGGGAAAGTAATTATAATTAAACATGTGCATTAGTATCTTTTCAGGTACTAATGCATATTTTAAGCGAGTATGCTGGAATTGGCAGACAGGCATGTTTGAGGGGCATGTGCTTGTATAAGCGTGTGGGTTCAAGTCCCACTACTCGCACCATTACAATTTTATTCGACAAAAAAGTAACTATATTTACCCCAATTTATGTACTTAATAAACATTTAGTGATATAATAATAAGGAAATTTGGCTAAGTAGAATTTGCCTTAGTTCTTTTTTATATAAAATATTAGATAAAGAGGTGGAATAGTATGAGTCTTGACAATCTCACTTTTAAGGGTGGATTACATGCACCTGATAATAAAGGATATACAAATGGAAAAGCTATTGAGTTAGTAAATGAACCAAAAACTGTTTATATATCCTTACAACAACATGTTGGCGCACCTTGTGAAGCGTTGGTTAAAGTAGGAGATACAGTTAAGGTCAAAAGATAGGCGAATCAAAAGCAGAACTATCAGCACCAGTTCATGCAAGTGTTTCAGGAGTAGTAAAGAGTATTACTAAGATGTATACAACAGCTGGGGTTAAGAGTGATTGTGTTGTTATTGAATCAGATGGACTGAATGAAAAAAATGAATCCATAGGCATCAAAAACGATAACAAAGTATCAAAAGAAGAAATAATAAACAAAATAAAAGAAGCTGGAATAGTAGGTCTTGGAGGCGGTGCATTTCCGACACATAGCAAACTTATTGCTTCAGATGATTGCAGTGTGAGTAATGTTATTTTAAATGGTGCTGAGTGTGAACCGTATCTAACCTGTGATCATAGGGTTATGTTAGAACAACCAGAAAAGGTTATTCAAGGGTTAGAGTTCATGATGAAGTACTTAAATGTAGAAGACGGTTACATAGCTATAGAGAACAATAAAATGGATGCCATAGAAATCCTAAGAGAAAAAACAAAAAATAGCAGCATTAAAGTAGCTTCATTAAAAACTAAATTTCCACAAGGAGATTCTTATAGAATAGTAGATGCTGTTACTGGAAAGAAAGTGCCAAAGGGTGGACGTTGCAAGGATGCGTGCTCACTTGTAGGGAATGTTGGTACAGCAGTTGCAATAGCTGAAGCTATACTAGAAAATAAGCCTTTATATGAAAGAGTAGTTACTGTTACAGGTAATGGAATTAAAGAACCTAAGAATCTTTTAGTTAAGATTGGTACTCCAATAGGTGACTTAATAAAGCAATGTGGTGGATTTAAGGGTAAACCTGGAAAGATTGTTTGTGGTGGACCTTTCACTGGAATAGCTCAGTTTTCATTGGACTCCCCAGTTGTAAAAGCAACTAGCGGAATCATAGTAATGACTGAAGAAGAAGTAAGAGCAGAAAAAGTTTTACCTTGTATCAAGTGTGGTAAATGTGTAGAAGTATGTCCAGTATTTTTACAACCTTTGTTTATAAGTGCTTATGCTTTAAAGGATAATATAGATATGGCTGAAAAATATGATGCATCTGCTTGTATTTCTTGTGGATCTTGTTCATATATATGTCCATCAAAGAGACCGTTAACAGAGTCTATTGACTATGCAAAAAATGAAATAAAATCCAGTAGGAAAAAATCATAGAAGTTAGGAGGAAATATAATGGAAGAAATGAATGTAGATTCAGTTGTTTTAGATGATATGCTAACTGTATCGCAAGCTCCACATATAAGATCTAATCAATCTGTAAAGAAAATAATGCTAGATGTCATTATAGCCTTAATACCAGCTATGATTGGTAGTGTTTATTTTTATGGAATGGATGCAATTAGATTAATATTGGTAACTGTTGTTTCAGCTGTAGTTTTTGAAGTATTAATTCAAAAAATGTTTAAAAAAGAGATTAGGGTTAATGATTTAAGTGCAGTGGTTACAGGGATATTATTGGCATTTAACTTACCTGCAGGCGCACCTTGGTGGGTTGCTGTCTTTGGTGCAGGATTCGCAATTATTATAGTTAAAGAGTTATTTGGTGGAATAGGTTCAAACTTTATGAACCCTGCTTTAGCTGCAAGAGCTGCATTAGTAGCATCTTGGCCTGGTATCATGTCTGCTTACATAAACCCTGATGGAATGAGTAGCGCAACTCCTTTAACAATTTTAAAGAATGGAAGTGGATCTTTACCTTCAATACAAAGAATGTTAATTGGAGATATTGGCGGTGTTATAGGCGAGACATCAGCAATACTATTGTTAATTGGAGCAGCATATTTGATTATTAGACAAATTATTGATTGGAAGATACCAGTAATATATATTATCACTACATCAATAGTGTTAGTTTTATTTGGTGTTAATGCATCGGATATAATCTATCATATACTAGGTGGAGGATTGATTTTAGGTGCATTCTTTATGGCTACTGATTATTCATCATCACCAGTTACCCCAAAGGGAAGAATAATATTTGCTTTAGGTTGTGGTATTTTAACTGCATTAATAAGAATAAAGAGCAATATGCCTGAAGGCGTTTCATATGCTATCCTTATAATGAATGTAGCTAGCCCAGTTATTGAAAAATGGACTAAGCCAAGAGTTTTTGGGGAGGTAAAGAAAAATGAATCAAACAATTAGATTTGGAGCAGTATTACTAATATTTGGTGCGATTGCAGGAGGAATACTAGCTTTTTCAAATGGCGTAACTTCTCCAATAATAGAAGAAAGAGCTAAAGCAGGAAGCTTTAGTGCATATCAAGAATTATTTGTAGATGCTGATGATTTTGCAGCTGTAGATGAAGCAAAGTTAGCTGAAGTGATGGCTGAAAATAAATTTGTGCAAGAGATATTTGAAGCTAAGACCGGAGAAGAAATTATTGGTTATGTATTTAAAACTAAATCAGGTGGATATGGTGGAGATATTATAACTGTATCAGGTTTTTCAATGGATGGAACTATTACTGGAATAAAGGTTATACAAAACTCTGAAACACCAGGATTGGGTACTAGAGTAGTAGATGACCCAAGTTATTCAGGATCATTTGTTGGAAAGAGCTCTGCTAATGATTTAGTTTTAGTAGCATCACCAGTAGCAGATAATGAAGTTCAATTACTATCTGGTGCAACTGTATCATCTGAAGGCGTATTATATGGTGTTAATGGTGCTAGAGAAGCATTTGTTAACTTCCTATCTAATTAGGTTATGGAGGTGTAAAATATGAAACTATCAAAAGTATTTATGAATGGTCTTATTAGTGAAAATGCAATATTTGTTCAGTTGATAGGTATGTGTTCAGTATTAGCTGTTTCTACTTCTGCCATAAATAGTGTTTCCATGGGGATTGCTGTTATTGCTGTTTTAGTAGGATCTAATGTAGCTATATCTTTATTGAGAAAAGTCATACCAGATGAGATTCGTATTCCGGTATTTGTAATTGTAATAGCAACATTTGTAACAATAGTAGAAATGTTTTTAAATGCTTATGCTCCAGATATTTATGCTGCATTAGGTATATTTATTCCTTTAATTGTAGTTAATTGTCTTATATTAGCTCGTGCAGAGGCATTTGCATATAGTAATGGGGTTGTAGCTTCAGCTGTTGATGGATTAGGAATGGGATTAGGATATACAATTGCAATTACTATATTAGGGTCATTAAGAGAAATAATTGGGGCTGGTAGCATATTTGGTATATCTTTATTTGGGGAAAGTTTCCAACCTATAGCTGTGTTTATTGCACCGGCAGGAGCTTTTATACTATTAGGAATTTTAATAGCAATTTATAGAACAATACTAAAAAAAGCTGCAACTAATTAATAAAATAGAGGAGGAAAACTAAATGGGTAGTATTTTTACAATACTGGTATCTACAATATTTGTGAACAACTATGTATTTGCTAAATTTTTAGGGATATGTCCTTTTCTAGGGGTATCTGGAAAAATGGAAACATCTACTGGGATGGGTGTAGCTGTTACATTTGTAACAACTTTAGCAGGAGTTGTAACATTTATTATACAAAAATATGTACTTGATGAATTTAATCTTCAATATTTACAAACTATAGTATTTATTTTAGTTATTGCATCATTAGTTCAATTTGTTGAAATGGCAATAAAAAAGATGAGTCCAACATTATATAATGCCTTGGGGGTTTATTTGCCATTAATTACAACAAACTGTATCGTATTAGGAGTAGCTATTTTAAATATACAAGAAGGATATACTTTAATAGAGACTGTAGCAAGTTCAGTAGGAGCTTCTTTAGGGTTCTTTTTAGCTTTAGTACTTATGGCAGGTTTAAGAGAAAAGCTTGAAATAGCTGATATCCATGAATCATTAGTAGGATTCCCTATTACTCTAATAGCAACTGGCCTAATGTCCATTGCCTTTGCTGGCTTTGCTGGACTAGTTTAGGAGGTAATAAGATGACAAATATAATTTATCCAATGATAGCATTAGGTGGATTAGGAGTACTGTTTGGTGTACTTTTATCCATTGCATCTAAAGCGTTTTTTGTACCTGTAGATCCAACAGTAGAAGAGTTACATAATGCCTTACCCGGAGCAAACTGTGGTGCATGTGGTTTCCCAGGATGTGGCGGATTAGCAACAGCATTAGCAGCAGGGAATGCACCAGTAAATGCATGTCCTATAGGAGGGCAAGCAGTTGCAGATAAGGTAGCTAGTATTTTAGGCTTAAATTCTGCAGCTGTAGAACATAATGTAGCAGTAGTGCTTTGCCAAGGAGATTGTGACAAGGCAAAGGATAAATATGTTTATGAAGGAATTCAAGACTGTAGAATTTCTACTACATTATCTGATGGTCCAAAGAGCTGTTCTTTCGGTTGTATAGGCTGTGGTACATGTTATAATGTATGTGCTTTTGATGCAATTCGAATGATCAATGGCGTAGCGGTTATCGATAGAGAAAAATGTACAGCATGCAACAAATGTGTGGAAGTATGTCCTAAGGAAATTATTGAATTAGTTCCTTATGACAATCATGCCATAGTAAAATGTATGAGTGAAGATCCAGGTAAGGTAGTAAGAAGTAATTGCTCTATAGGATGTATTGGATGTCAAATTTGTGTTAAGAATTGTCCAGAGGATGCATTTACTTTTGAAAACAATTTAGCAAAAATAGTTTATGACAAATGTACAAATTGTATGATATGTGTAGAAAAATGTCCGACAAAATGTATAATCAATACTGAAGCTGAAATTAAAGCTGACAAAGATATAGCATAATTAAAATAAACTAAAAAATAAGGCCATTAGGCCTTATTTTTTAGTTTAAAATCAAATTTTCTATAAAGTCATTAAATCAATTGTAACTTGTAAATATGGCTTATAAATGATAAACTAATGTGTATGGTATTTATGATGAAGGTAGATAGAATTATTATTTCTAATAAGAAGAAATTAACTGTCTTCATTTAGTGTTATTTAAAAATTGCTGTACAATTTTATTGATACTTAAATAGTATAGAAGGGTGTTCTATTTGACGAAAGCTGATAAAATATTGATTATTTTAGTGATTTTACTCAGTTTCTCATCTATGGGCTATATTAGACTACAAGCTCTATCTAATGATGAAAAATACGTGAGTATACAAGTGAATGGTGAAGAAATAAAAAGGTTTATTTTTGACTCCAAGCTAGTCGGAACCACTATTCCCATAGATACTGAATATGGGCATAATATCATAGAAATTGGAGACGAAAGCGTAAGGGTCATAGAAGCTGATTGCCCTGATAAAATAGATGTAAAGCAAGGATACATCTCAAGGATAGGAGAAACCATAGTCTGTTTGCCAAACAAACTAATAGTAGAGATAAAGGGAATATCTCCTGATACCGACCTTGATATAATCAATCGTTAGAAAGAGGGCACTATGAAAAAGATTAGAAAAATGGTTTTTATATCTATACTTGTATCGATTGGACTTGCATTAAGCGTTTTGGAATCTGCTATACCATTACCAATAGCAATGCCTGGCGCAAGATTAGGATTATCTAATATGGTAGTTTTAGTAACTATAATAGTATTTGGTTTTAAGGATGGAATAAAGGTTGCTATGCTTAAAAGCACAGTGTTAATGTTAGTTACAGGAAGTATTTCAAGTTTTATATATAGTATTTCAGGAGCAATTCTTAGCTGTATAATGATGTATATTGCTTTTAAATACTGGTCAAGATTATTTAGCTTAATCGGTGTTAGCATAATAGGAGCATTATCACATAATTTTGCACAAGTAAGCGTAGCTAGTGCTATAATGAACAATATAAGAATATATACATATCTACCATTTCTTATGTTAATGAGTTTATTTACTGGCTATTTTGTTGGATTATCATCCACATTTATAGTGAAAAATCTAAAAAGAAATTTTAAAACACTATTTGAAAGGTAAAATATGAAAATTATATTAGCTTCAAGTTCACCAAGAAGAAGAGAGATTCTAGAGAAATATAGATTAGATTTAGAGGTGGCCAAGAGTCATACAGAGGAGACTATTAGAGCAGATGAAGCTCCTGAACAGACTGCAATGACCTTAGCCTTTCATAAGGCACTTGATGTAAGTAAAAAATATCCCTCGGATATAGTTATAGGTGCTGATACAATAGTTGTTTTTAATAAGGAGATTATAGGGAAGCCTAAGGATAAAATAGATGCTTTTAGAATTTTAAATATACTAAGTGGAAAAACTCACAAGGTCATTACAGGAGTAGCTATAATTAACATAGAAAAGAATCTTAAGATTATTGACTATGAAACTACAAAGGTGAAATTTAAACATTTATCCGATGACAGAATAAATAGATATATAGCAACGAATGAGCCTCTTGATAAAGCTGGTGCCTATGGAATCCAAGGTCTAGGTAGTATTTTAGTGGAAAATATTGAGGGTTGCTATTCTAACGTGGTTGGGTTACCATTATCAAAATTGGATTTTCTTCTGAATAAGTTCTTTAATTACAATATATTGTGATATTACTAGGGGGACGAGTATGGACAAGACTATTTCTACAAAGGGCTATACTATCAAAGATTTGCCAATAAGTGAGAGACCTAGAGAAAAACTCTATAGTCAAGGGGTAGAGGCTTTATCAAATGCTGAGTTACTTGCCATAATAATTAGAACTGGTAGTAGGGAAGACACGGCTATTGATTTAGCAAGAAGAATTCTAAGCTTAGATAATCGAGGTATTGCTCATCTAGCAGATGTTACCCTTGAAGAGCTAATGGGAGTTAAGGGTATTGGTCATAGTAAGGCATGTCAAATTATGGCTGCTATAGAAATAGGAAAAAGATTGAATAAGAGAGGTCCACAGGATAAGGTAAAGGTTACTTCGCCTTCAGTCTTAGTAGATTTATTAATGGATGAAATGAGATATTTGAATAAGGAATTCTTCAAAATTGCAATATTGGATACTAAAAATCAAGTACTATGTATTGAAAATATATCCATAGGAACTTTGAATGCTTCTATTGTACATCCTAGAGATGTTTTTAAAATTTCAATTAAAAGAAATGCAAATTCTATAATATTAATACATAATCATCCAAGTGGAGATACTACACCTAGTGCAGAGGATATTAGTATTACTAATAGATTAATTGACGCAGGAAATTTAATAGGTATAAAGGTTTTGGATCATATTATTATTGGAGACAACAAATACCTAAGCTTTAAAGAAAAAAATTTAATGTGATTTAGTGGAAGGAGAAAATAATGGGTTTATTTAGTGGATTTGTAAAGGATATGGGAATAGATTTAGGTACAGCAAATACTTTAGTCTTTATTAAAGGTAAAGGTATAATTATAAGAGAACCATCAGTTGTAGCAATTCAAGCAAATACAAAACAAGTATTAGCAGTTGGTGAAGAAGCGAAGAAAATGATCGGTAGGACACCTGGTAATATAATAGCAATAAGACCATTGAAGGACGGAGTAATTGCTGATTTTGATGTAACTCAAAATATGCTTAAATATTTTATCAAGAAAGCTACTCAAACAAAATCAATATTTCAACCTAGAGTAGTTATCTGTGTGCCAAGTGGAGTTACAGAAGTTGAAAAAAGAGCTGTAGAAGAAGCAGCAATACATGCTGGTGCAAAGGAAGCTTATTTAATTGAAGAACCGATGGCAGCGGCAATTGGTGCGGGGTTACCGGTACATGAGGCTACTGGTAGTATGGTTGTAGATATAGGCGGAGGTACAACTGAAGTCGCTATAATCTCTTTAGGAGGGATTGTTACTAGTAAGTCTATCAGAGTAGGTGGAGACGAATTAGATGAATCAATAGTTACTTATATTAAAAGAGAATATAGTTTGATGATAGGAGAAAGAACTGCTGAAAACATAAAAATTAATATCGGATCTGCTGATAAAGAAACGCCTGAAACCAAGATGGAGGTTAGAGGTAGAGATTTAATTAGTGGCCTACCAAAAACCTTAGAAGTTAGCTCTAATGAAATTTATGAAGCGCTTAGAGAACCAGTTTTTAATATACTGGAAGCAATTAAATCTACCTTGGAGAAAACTCCACCAGAGCTTGCATCGGATGTTATGGAATTAGGAATCGTACTTACAGGTGGAGGAGCTTTGTTAGAAGGCTTAGATAGACTTGTAGCTCGAGAAACAGGTATGCCAGTTCATATTGGTGAAAATCCACTTGATTGTGTTGCCATAGGGACAGGAAAAGCGCTAGACAGTATTGATGTTCTAAAAAAAACAGTAACAAATTATAAAAGACGAGGCTAAGTGGTGATGATATGTATTTTATAAAAAAATACAAGGATAGAATGATGGTAGCATTGGTTACTATCATTCTGCTCATTATAATAGGAAATACAAGTGGTGAAAGAGAAGCAATCACTAAGTATGAAAAGTTAGTAGGCAATGTGATTACACCAGTAAGCAAGGTAACCTATAGTATTGGAAATAGTGTTTCTAGCTTTTTTAGTTCTGTTTTTGACTTTGTTAATGTAAAAGAGAAAAATGATCTATTAGAAGAGCAAATTATAGCATTAGAAAGTAAAAATAGAGACTTAGAGAATGTAATAGGTAAAACTGATTACTTAAAAAATGAATATGAAACCCTTCAAAATACAAGTCATAACCTAATTGCTGCTGAAATAATTAGTAAAGAGCCAGGAAATTGGTATGACGGTTTCGTTATCGATAAAGGTCTAGATGATGGGATAGAAAAAGGTGCAACAATTATTCAAGGAGTAGAAGTTGAAAATGAGATATTCCAAGAAGGAATAGTTGGACGAGTTATGGATGTAGGAGACAATTGGGCTAAAGTAATATCAATAATTGATGAACTAAATAGTATCTCTTTTAAGGTAATAAGAACCCAAGATGGTGGTATATTATCTGGTAGCGTTGATGGTAGTATAAATGGATATTTATTTGATAACAAAGCAGATATAATTGTAGGAGATAAACTCTATACATCGGGTTTAGGTGGTACCTTCATCAAAGATATCTATATTGGAGAAGTGAGCCATGTTTACAGTGACGAAGATGAACTCACAAAGAGAATAACCATTTCACCAGGGATTAACTTTAAAAAGCTGTATAGAGTATATGCAATAAAAGAATGATTTGAGGGATGAACTTGAGCATACTCCTAATTTTATTAACAATAATATGCAATTTAATACTGCAAAGTACTATATTACCTTATTTTGAAGTGTTGGATGTAGTACCTAATACTGCACTGGTTATAGTAGTTGTGCTTGCTCTTGCTAAAGGGAGATATTATGGAGGATTTTTTGGTATTTTAATAGGATTACTTCAAGATGTGATTTTTTCTATGACTTTGGGAGTAAATAGCTTTATATATTTCTTTGTTGGTTATTTTATAGGATTTGTTGAAGATACATTTGCTAGAGATAATGTAATAAATCCAATTATTTTTACAGCATTATCCACTATCTTCTATAATATAATGTATTCTTTATTCATGTTTTTCTTATCTAGAAATATAACTTTTAATGATGCAGTGAAAAGTGTCTTCTCCGTAGAGATCATATATAATTGCCTTATTTCTATTCTAATCTATAAAATATTCCAAATTATATTTTCAGAACCAAAAATAAGGTTTAATAAAAGATAGAGGTGATAGTTTGAAATTAATTGAAAAAATATTAAATAGATATAATATTGTATCATTTATACTATTGCTATTAATGGTGGTTTTATCTTTTAGATTGGCTACATTAACTATTGCTGAAGGAGATTATTATAGAGATTTATCAGATAACAAGAGACTTAAAGAAATATATACAACGGCTCCGAGAGGTGAGATTAGAGATAAATATGGTAGATTATTAGCAGGGAATGTTCCTTCTTTTACTGTACAACTTTTAAAAGACGAACTCAATATCAAGAACATTGAACTTAAGAATGATGGATTACTAAGGTTGATAAGGCTATTAGAGGAAGATGGAGTTAGCTATGCAGATGATTATCCCTTAGAATTTAATGTGTTTAAATATTCGAGTCAGGATGATTATTTTAATTATGATGTTGATCCAACTACAAGGATTGTTGATATAGTAATTGAAAACAATTTGTTGCCTGAAATACTAAATATGTATTATGAACATTCTGAATATGATGAGCACTATCAATACCTTTCTATAAATAGAGCAATTAACGCATTTAAGAATAAAGGTATAAGCGTACCTATTATAGCCAGAATAGAAAATGGGAATTTGATGATTAGTTTTGAGGAATCAAAAAATATATCAAGTTGGAAAAGTGAGCATGGAATACCTACTGAATACAACCCTATTCAATCTATAAATATGCTTATTGATAATGATAAAACTATAATTAGAAAGATAATGGATCATCCAATTTCAAGGCTTATGGTCTATGAACTATTGCTAGAAAAAGGCTTATCTGAGAATCTCTCTATAGATGAGTACTCAATTTCTTTTATTGAGGATTTCTTAAATCAAAAAAGAACTTTGATGAAGGTGTATCCTGAAATTACAATTGATTCGAATGCTAAGGATGATTTTATCAATATATTTACTAAAGTGTCACTTAGTCCATTCCTAGATAGGGTTATTAAAAAATCAGATGATGCTAAAGAAGATATTGTACCTGGTCAAATTCTAATAGATTTGATGAAAGAAAAGAACATTCCTTTGGATATATATCTTGAAATAAGAGAGGATAGCACAATATATAGCTATAGAGGAACTAGTGATATTGGTGAACAAAGTCCTAAGGATATTCTTATAAATAAAGGTATTGAATCTGGGATAATAAAGGAGTTCTTAGAACTTGATCAAATTAAATTTCTAGCACAGGAACAGCTACTTAATGATGGCGTAAATCCAAGGATATCTGTAGCAAATGATTTTGAGTATGCAGCAATAAACAATTTGAATAAATGGTATACACAAAATAGTATTGAAGAAGGTAGTGATTTAGTAGAAGTATTGGATAGGGTAAGAGATAAATATTCGATTTCTACACATTTAAGCAAATATGAAGTAAGAGCAATGTTAGCCATATATGATCAACTTGATAAGCAAGGTCACCTTGCATATCAACCTATAAATATTGCCTATGGAATCAAGGAGTCAACAGTAGCAAGAATTGAAGAGGGCTTAATGGACATGCCAGGCATAAATATATCTATTGAGCCTGTAAGGTATTATCCAGAAGGTGAAACTGCAGCACATATACTAGGATATTTAGGAAAAATTAGTCAGAGTAATGAAATTGACAAATATGTTGTGGAAAAGAAATATTCACCTAGTGCTATTATTGGAAAAACTGGTATAGAGGAAAGTTTTGAAGACGTATTGAATGGTAAAAGTGGGATCAAGAGAGTAGAAGTAGACGTTGTTGGAAATACAACAAATGTCATTGAAGAAATAAAAGCTGTTCCTGGTAACAATGTATATTTATCAATGGATTTGGATGTTCAAAGGGTAGCTGAAGAAGCTTTATATCAAACTTTGGAAAAACTTCAGGTAGCTGGTACCTATGAAAGCAAATGGGGAGACTATAAATTTGGTATAAATAAGACTAAAAAAAGACCATATACTAATGCCACATCTGGAGCCATAGTAGCTATAGATGTAAAAACTGGAGATGTTATTTCCATGGCAGTTTATCCAAGTTATGATCCAAATCTATTTTCTACTGGTATATCTGATAGTGATTGGAAAAGTTTATTTCCTGAGGATGAAAAGGATCCTCTTGCTCCTAGACCACTATATAATATAGCAACTCAAACAGCAATACAACCCGGTTCTATATATAAAATGATACCTGCTCTAGCAGCTTTAGATAAAGGTCTAGATCCTGAGTATAAGATTAGGGATATGGGATATGTAGATATTGGGCCTAAACGCTTTAATGACTTTATTTGGACCCTAAGTCGATCAACTCATGGCTATGAAAATGTATACGAAGCTCTTAGGGACTCGTGTAACTATTATTTTTATACTTTAGCACTGGGGAGAAACCAAAGAACTAACCAAGAAATACCTATAAAGCTTGAAATTGAAGATATTGTAAATCTATCTAAACAATTTGGTTTAAACGACAAGACTGGAATAGAAATCAATGTACCTGCAGAGGTATCTGGAGGAGTGCCAGATCCTCAACAAAAGATTATTACTACCAAATATTTATTGAAGAAGTATTTAAAAAACAATGTTGCAAAGTATTTTAAGGAAGGCGTCTCCTTAAAGCAAGAAGAAATAGATAATATGGTTGATGAAATAGTAAGCTGGGTCGAATTGGAGGAGTTACTTACTAGAAATGAAGTTATAAGAAGACTAGATGCATTTGGGATTGACCCTGAAAAGAGATTGCCTGGTGAAAGAGAAGGATTAGCTGATAAAATTAAATATACCTATATAAATCAAGCTGGATGGAATATAACTGATACACTTAATGTTGTCATAGGTCAAGGTGAGAATTCATATACACCAATACAGATGGCTAATTATATAGCTACTATTGCCAATGGTGGATATAAACATGGTTTAACACTAATAAATACTATTAAAAACTATGACAATACAGAAACAAGCTATGAACATATACCTTCACCAGATAGGATTGAAATCTCTAATTATGATGATCTTCAATATATAAAGAAGGGTATGGAGATGGCGTCATCTGATGGTACTGCAAGAAGTATATTTCAAAAATTCCCCATAAAGGTTGCTTCTAAAACAGGAACAGCCCAAAGAGCTGGAATCAACCCATCAACTGGTGATACATATGATGAATTTGCTTGGTTTGTTGGATTTGCGCCTTATGAGGAACCAGAGATAGCGGTAGCAGCTGTTATTTTTCAAGGAGGTAGCGGTGGATATGCAGGTCCAATGGTAAGAGATGTTATTGCGGAGTATCTAGGACTTAATAATACTGAATCAGAAGGCAACTTACCTTATGAAAATGTTTTAATAGGTGAATAAATTAATTAGATTTAAAATGAGTTTAAGATGGAGGTTTTCTAATTGAAGAGGGACATGGTATCGTTTAAAGGGGTTTCAGAAGGCGTTTATCTAGATATTGTTGGAAATGAATTTGATGAGATAGTAAAAGATTTAAATGAAAAGCTAAAAGGTTCATCAAAATTCTTCCAAGGAGCAAAATTCCTCGGAGTAAGAAGTGATGACCTAAGTCAGGATGAAATTATAGAAATAAAGTTGATCATGAAATATAAGTATAATTTTAATTTATCCGAGGAAGGTTTGCCTGAGTATATAAAGACATATTATTCAGATAAGAACACAGAAGTCAATCCTATATTTGAAGGAGTAGAAGAGGGTATGACAAAATTTGTTCATGGTACACTTAGAAGTGGACAAGAGGTTGAATATAATGGTAATATTGTAGTAATAGGTGATGTAAACCCTGGAGCATTTCTAAAAGCTAAAGGAAATATTGTAGTTTTAGGATCATTAAAGGGGGTTGCTCATGCTGGAATTGGTGGCAATTATGATGCGATTGTAGCAGCATATAGCCTATTGCCGGTACAATTGAGAATTGGTGAGATCATTGTTAGACCTCCTGACGGAGATGTACAATATAAATTGCCTGAAATTGCTAAGATAGTTAATGGGGAAGTATTGATTGAGCCTTACTTGCCTAATAAATAAGGGGGAAGATTTATGGATAATGAAAAATTGGGAACTGCAATTGTTGTTACCTCTGGAAAGGGTGGAGTAGGAAAAACAACTACAAGTGCAAACTTAGGTACAGGATTGGCTATGATGGGGAATTCTGTAGTTGTCTTGGATGCTGATATAGGATTAAGAAATTTAGATGTTGTTATGGGATTAGAAAATAGAATTGTTTATGATATCGTAGATGTTGTTGAAAAGAATTGTAGGCTAAAGCAAGCCCTAATAAAAGATAAAAGATATGAGAAATTATTTTTACTTCCAGCTGCCCAAACCAAAGACAAGAATGCCATAAAGCCTGAGCAGATGATTGAGTTAATAAGCGAATTGAAAAAGGATTATGATTATATAATCATTGATTGTCCGGCGGGTATAGAACAAGGATTTCTATTTTCAATCGCTGGAGCTGATAAGGCTATAATTGTAACAACACCTGAAATTTCTGCTGTTAGAGACGCTGATAGAGTAATAGGTATGTTAGAAGCTAAGGAATTACATAATCCAAAATTGATCATAAACAGAATAAGACCGGATATGGTTAAAAGAGGAGATATGATGAATATCGAAGATATATTGGATATTCTAGCTATAGATTTATTGGGAATAGTTCCTGATGATGAGTCCATAGTTATATCAACCAATAAAGGTGAGCCTGTTGTATTGGATGAAAAATCACGTGCTGGACAAGCTTATAAAAATATAACAAAGAGAATTACAGGCGAGGAAGTAGAGCTGCTTAATTTAGAAGTAAATGAAGAAAGCAAATTAAGTAGAATCATTAAATTACTATTTGGCAAATAAGGAGGGTGAATCATGGATTTCTTTAAAATATTTAGTAGAAAGCAAGAAAATAGTAAGAACGTTGCTAAAGAAAGACTTAAATTGGTCTTAGTTCATGATAGGGCTGACTTATCGCCAAAACTATTAGAGATGATGAAAGGCGATATCATTAGGGTTATCTCTGAATACTGTGAGATCGATAGTGAAGGAATTGATATAAAGTTAACCAGAATGAAAAAAGATGGAGATTCTTCTCCAGTATCAGCACTAGTTGCAAATATACCTATAGTAAAAGTTAAAGAAAACAAGTAAAAAAGTATAATTAAAAGTAAACAATAAAAAAGTTCTCTGATTCATAGAGAACTTTTTTATTGAAATTAAATATAAATCCACTCTTTAATTTTTGGACAAAGTTTGGTATAAAATCTATCTCACATAAATATCATAATATTAGATAAAGGTGGGTGATGAAGATGAACAATAATGTCCATAGACCATATATAAATAAAAATATAATAAAGAAGGATTTTCTTAAAAGCTTATTGTATAAATCTATTTTTGTTTTAGTAGTCATACTTCTTCTTTTATTGGTTAAAAGTTTAAATACTGACAGCACAAATAATTTTATTAAAATAGTAGAGAAAAATTTAAACTATGAGTTCAATATAGTTGAAGATGGAAAAAAAATATATTATAAAGCTAAGTCATTAATGGATAAATCCGTAAAAACCATAGAGGTATTTGGACCTTCAAAAAAAGCATATGAATCGCCTATTGACGGAACCATTAAAAACAGGTATG
>CAYZZR010000035.1:0-553 GCA_964482775.1 uncultured Tissierella sp.
TTCTTGAAGCAACAAAACAGTGAAATATGCATTAGCCACATTTGCTTTAATGTCTAGGTCTGTTTTTGCCAATGCATTTTCTGACATCTTTTTATATGCCTTTGACGCTTGTAATCCAACAATATAAGGACCGTTAAAGATTAACTGTGTTGCGGTTGCTTTATATGTGGTATTAGTTTTCTCGACTGAGCCGTCAAAGTGAACTATATGGAAGAAACCTTCATACAATTCTGTGGCCTCCGGTACTTGATGAAGGGGAAGCATGCTATTTAACTCAGTTGCAATAGAAATGGAATTAATCATTTTATTCTTGGCTGATCCTGGATGAACATTTCTGCCCTGTATAGAAATACGAGCACTTGCCGCATTAAAGTTCTCATATTGAAGTTCTCCTATAGGACCTCCATCTACTGTATATGCAAATTCAGCACCAAATTTCTCAACATCAAAATGGTCTGCTCCTCTGCCGATTTCCTCATCAGGAGTAAAACCAACTCTTATCTCTCCATGCTTAATAGAAGGATGCTTTACTAGATATTCCATAGCAGTGACT
>CAYZZR010000035.1:563-2076 GCA_964482775.1 uncultured Tissierella sp.
CCCATCTGTAGTTATTAAATCCATACCTACATGGTCTTTAAGCTCTGGAAAATCCTTAGGTGACAATATTATATTTTCTTCCTCATTTAAAACTATATCTCCACCGTCATATTCTTTAACTATCTTAGCTTTTACATTTAAACCAGACATATCCGGACTAGTATCCATATGCGCAATAAAACCTATAACAGGTAGATCTTTATCTATATTAGCTGGCAGTGTAGCCATAACATATCCCTTATCATCTACTGAAACATTAGACAAACCTATATCATTAAGCTCTTTTGCCAAGTTCTTAGCAAATTCTAGTTGATTAGGTGTACTAGGTACTACTATTGAACTCTCATCTGAAGTAGTCTCCATCTTTACATACTTAATAAATCGATTTACTAGATTATCCACTTTATCTCCTCCAATCATATTTATATTATACTATAATATGAAAAAAATGTAGAAATATAATATAATTTGATAGAAGAAAGTTATTTACCTCTTTTTAAAAAGTGATATAATAATTAATTGGTGGTAAATTAAAAGGTCCTGTTAATATCCCTACTTCTTACCACTGATATGAAAATGTGTTTAAATATCTAAAGATTGCCTATAAATAATAACTAGATCAACTCTAAATCTCTCTGGCTCTTGCATAGGACTACTACATAGAAACTATATATTAGTTTCAAATTTAACACATATGAAAAAGGAGATTAGAATGACAGACGAAATTAGAATCATACAGATTAAAAAAGATATAAATAATAAAAGATATGAATTAAATAATAGGATTCTTGAGGGGATAGACAGCGATGTAATAGCCCTTAGTCAAGAACTTGATGAATTGATAACAGCCTATACAAAGTATCAATTTGAGTTATTAAAAAAATAGCAGCTAGGCTGCTATTTTTCCATCTTAACCTAAGGTTACATCTAAAATCATCATTATAATAAAGCCTATAATGACTCCAAAGGTAGCTTCCCTTTCGTGGCCACCCTGATGGGTTTCAGGAATGATTTCGTCAGAGATAACGAATAGCATGGCTCCTGCAGCAAAAGCCAAGGTAAAAGGTAATATAGGCTTAAAGATAGATACTAATAACAATCCAAGCAAACCACCTACTGGTTCAACCAAACCTGTGACTAAGGCTATAGTAAAAGCCTTTTTCTGGGTATATTTCTCCCTGACAAGTGCTAAAGCAACTGCAAGACCTTCAGGTATGTTTTGAAGCCCTATTCCCATAGCAAGAGTTAGTCCGTTGGATATATTATTATCTCCAAAGCCTACGCCTACTGCAAGACCTTCTGGAAAGTTGTGAATAGTTATGGCTATGATAAAGAGCCAAATTTTCTTTAAGGACTTAGTTGCTCCGCCTTCGATTCTTTTATCCAATAGATGCTCATGTGGTGAGTATTTATCAGTTAAATCTAGAAAGATTGCACCCACTAAGATTCCGGCACTAGTTATTAATGCGCCTTTAAGACCACCACCAGAATAATCAAGGCTAGGTATTATAAG
>CAYZZR010000035.1:2086-10200 GCA_964482775.1 uncultured Tissierella sp.
AAAATGAAGTAGCGGCCAGCATTACTCCAGCAGCAAAGCCCAGTAATAAATCCAACATCTTCTGTGAAATATTTTTTGTCAGGAATATAGGAAGTGCACCTACGCCAGTCATTAAACCAGCTCCCAAGCTAGCCAACATTCCCACAAATATTATATTGCTAAATAACTCCATGATAATCCTCCGGTAGATTCTTTAGTTAAGTGCTAAGAAATATAGAAATCCTAATAAAATTAATACTATTATAATGCCAATAATAGAAAAAAACAACCTCTTACTTATAAAAAACAGCTTCATACTATACCTCCTAGATTATTATATAATTTAATGGGTAACCATCTCTATATAATTTATTTCACTAAGTGTTAATTTATGCAGATTCTAAATATTTATGTTAAATTTGGCAAGTAAGTGATATATTATTAATGAGGTGCAAATCTCCGCAACTTCTTGAAGTGGCGGTACATAATTGGTTAGACAGTAGGTGTGTCTTAATCATCCACCTCATTGCAATGGTGTGAAGTAATTGCTACGCAATTACCTCTGATATTTAAATGAGGTAATAATACTTTAACGTAGGGAAGGGTGGTTGTATGTCAACTTTAATAGAGAAGTGCACAAAGCTAAAGAAAGCTTCTGTTTTATTATCTGCAGCATCAACAAGTTCTAAAAATGATGCCTTACAATTAGTGGCAGATGCTTTGAGTAAAAATGTGGACTATATATTGTCAGAGAACCAAAAGGATGTGGAAGCCGCAAGGCTAAAGGGAACTAAAGAAAGTCTTATTGACCGTCTTAAATTAGATGAAGATAGGATATCTGGAATAATTGAAAGCATAGATACCATCATTAAGTTAAAGGACCCTATTTGGAGCAGTAAGGATGTTTGGACATTGGAAAATGGATTGACAATAAGCAAGATGACAGTACCCTTGGGAGTAATAGGGATTATTTATGAATCAAGACCAAATGTTACAGTGGATGCATTTGCATTGGCCTTAAAAAGTGGCAATTGCATTCTCTTAAGAGGAAGCTCATCTGCTATAAATTCCAATAAGGCTTTGGTTAAGGTTATCAAGGAAAGCTTGGAATCAAGCAATATAAGCCAAGAGGTAATAGAGCTTATTGAGGACAAGGATAGAGATATAGTTAAAGAGATGGTTAGATTAAATGGATATATCGATGTTGTTATTCCTAGAGGTGGAGCTGATTTGATTAGAATGGTAGTAGATAATGCTACAGTTCCAACGATTGAAACAGGTATTGGAAACAATCACCTATATATAGACCAATCAGCTAAGTTTGATGATGCTATAAATATCATTACAAATGCAAAGGTTCAGAGACCTGGTGTATGTAATGCTGCTGAAACCCTACTAGTTCATGAAGCTATAGCGGGTGATTTCCTGCCAAAGGTCTATGAAGCTTTAAATGAAAAGCTAGAGCTTAGAGGTTGTGAAAATACAAGAAAAATAATTGATGTGAAAGAAGCTAATGAGGACGATTATACTACAGAATATCTTGATTATATATTAGCAATCAAGGTGGTTTCAGCTATAGATGAGGCTATAGATCATATACAAAAGTATGGTTCAAAGCATTCAGAGGCAATAGTTACAGAAAATCTTACTAATGCCAATTACTTCTTAAGAATGGTAGATGCTGCAGCTGTTTATGTAAATGCATCAACTCGATTTACAGATGGTGGAGTCTTTGGATTTGGTGGAGAGATGGGCATTAGCACACAAAAGATACATGCCAGAGGGCCAATGGGATTGAACGAATTGGTTACATCAAAATATACTATTGTAGGAAATGGGCAAATTAGAGGATAGGGGTGTAGTAGGATGATTTCTGAAACTATGAAGAAGAGTAGGAAAATTGTAATTAAAATAGGTAGTAATACACTTTCTAATGAAGATGGCACCATAAATCATGATTTTTTAGAACACCTATGTGAACAGATGAATTTTTTAGTTGAGGAAGGGAAGCAAGTTGTGATTGTATCTTCAGGGGCTAGAATTGCTGGTGTTAGTCGTGCCAACAAATGGGCCAGAAAATCTGATATGAACTACAAACAGGCTCTTTGTGCCATAGGCCAGGTAGAGCTAATGTCTGCATACAATAGCCATTTTTCAAAGCATGATGTCATGATTGGACAACTCCTATTAACTAAGGAAGACTTTTTTGATCAAAGTAGAACCTTGAACATAAGAAATACCCTATTCACTTTGGTTGATGAAGGGGTAGTGCCAATTGTAAATGAAAATGATACTGTAAGTGTTGAGCAAATTAAAATTGGGGACAATGATACTTTAGCGGCATATACAGCGAGTTTATGGAGTGCTAATCTTTTAATTCTCCTAAGCGATATAGATGGAATTTATGATAAAAATCCTAAAGAATATGATGATGCCAAATTAGTTGAAGTGGTAAAGGATATTGACAAGACCTTGGAAGAAATTGAAATAGGTCAATCCAATTCCTTCGGGACAGGTGGGATTGCAACCAAAATAGAGGCTGCAAGAATTGTAAATAACTATGGAATTCCAATGATATTGGCAAATGGAAAGAACGAAGATGTTTTGATGAAGCTTTATAACAATGAAGCTAAGGCAACTATATTCTTAGCTAAATAAGAATGGAAGACATCTATTTAGATAATAATGAGGTGGACAAATGGATAAAAAAATAGGATTTATTGGTGCTGGAAACATGTCAACAACTATAATTCGTGGACTTATTGAGAGTTTTCAAGGCCTAAATAAGCAAATATATATTAGCAATAGATCTAGGGAGAAGGCTGAAAGCTTATCTAAGGAAATTTCTATAAATTATTGTGAAAGTAATATAGACCTGGTTAAGACTTGTGATGTGATTTTTCTAGCTATAAAGCCATATGTTTATGAAAGTGTTTTAAAAGAAATTTCTACTTATATAAGTAAAGATAAAATAATCATATCTCTAGCAGCTGGAGTAACTATGGACAAGGTGAGTTCATATTTCAAAGATCCTATAAAACTAATTCGAATCATGCCAAATGTTGCTGTAAATGTTGGTGAAGGTATGATTGCTTTAAGTACAAATGACAATATCACTGTAGAAGAAAGGGACTTTATAGTTGATTTGTTAAGCAGTGTTGGTAGGGTTGATAAAATAGAGGAAAACATGATGGATGCAGTAACTACAATAAGTGGATGTGGCCCTGCTTTTATAGCCATGTTTGTTGAAGCCCTAGCCGATGGAAGTGTACTTCATGGTATGCCAAGAGATAAGGCATACATATATGCTGCTCAAACCTTAGTAGGAACGGGCAAGATGATGTTAGAAAATGGAATGCATCCAGGCCAAATAAAGGACATGGTTTCATCGCCTAAGGGCATTACCATAGAGGGCGTTTATGCCTTAGAAAAGCGAGGATTTAGGAATATTCTTATGGAAACTGTGGAAGCTTGCTATAAAAAAATGGAATAAAAAAATGCTGTGGTGATCAAACCACAGCATTTTTTACACACTATTATTTTTTCGTTGATATTGAAAGTAGAAGATTCAATCCTATTCCAACCACAGCTGCTGTTGCAATTGCTGGGAATTCAAAACCGAATAGTGGAATCATACTATTTGGGAAGTTGAAGGTTCCGCCTAAACCAATTATTAGTATTACAGCTATTACTGCAAGATTTTTAGCTGCAAACATATCCACTTCTTTATCCATCATGATTGTAATACCTTGTGCTGCAATTACTCCGAATAGATATATTGATAGTCCACCAATTACTGAGTTTGGAATTGAGTAGATTATATTTATAAGTGGTGTGAAACATGAGATAACCATTGTAATTATAGCAGCTACAGCAAGAACTGGTACACTAAAATTCTTGGATAGTGCCATAGCACTAATATTTTCTCCGTAGTTTGTTCCTGCAGGACCACCAATAAGTCCTGAGATAATATCTCCAAGTCCATCACCAATCAAATTCAACCCTAATTTGTCTTCAATGTTATAAGTCTTTTTAGAACCCTTCTTCTTTGCTAAATCATTTACATATATATCTAGTTGATAAATGTGTGCAGTTGATTCAGGTATTGTAGCTATTGCTATAGGCATTATAGCTGCAACTGCTGCTAAGCTTGGCTTAGGGAAGGTAAATATTGGAAGTTGAAGTATTGATGCTGATTCTATTGTGTTAAAGGATACGAAAGGGATACCTGTTGCCATTCCTATGATAAAGGCAGCTATATAGCCAGTCATAAGTCCAAACAATATTGGGAATTGACTAAGGGTGCCTTTTAAGTATACTGAATAAAGTATTGTTGATAAAAGAGTGATGATTGCGATGACCCATGCCATATCTGTTGCAAATGCTACCTGGCTTTCTGCTACTACTGTAGGTATGCTGGCTGCATTTGATAGTGCATTTGCTGATAAGGATAAGCCTATGATCATGGCTATACTACCTGTCACTGTAGCTGGTAGTACTTTGTCTATGGCATTTTTACCTATCTTGTTTATTATGAATCCAGCTATTATTGAGATAAAGCCAGACATAACTATACCAAACTGAGCTATTGAAATTTTATCATTTAGTGAATATCCTGCGAAGGCTTCTGCTCCCATAATAGATGCTATTGCAGCTATATATGAAAAGCTAGAACCATAATATAGAGGGATTTGTTTTCCTGTTATTAGAATGAATCCTAGAGTAGCCAATCCACTTGCAAAGATTGTTGTTGAAACATGAAAACCTGTGATCAATGCTACTAGAACTGTTGCTGGGAACATTACAACAATTTGTTGCAATGCAAAAAGTATTAACTGAAAAAAGGGTGGACGTTCGTCCGGTAAGTATCCTACTACGTTCTCTTTTGTTGAATTAGCCATAAATAATTCCTCCTATTATGAATGAGTTCTTTATTTGGCTGCATATACCCAAAAAAATAATCTTGCCTAGGCAAGATTTCTACAAATCAAAGACAGATTACATGCGTAAACCGGTCTTTTAGGATTTATAATCATCTTACTGGTATCTCTGCACCAATTTAAAGATTGTTTTTACTTCTATTGATTATGACATAAAACAATTATCTTGTAAATAGAAAATTTTGCTGTTTAAAGAAAAAGTCTTCAGCACAAGCTGAAGGCTTTAAAGTTAAATTTTAGTTGACCAATTTTCACAATTCCAAATTTCAGTTGCTACATCCTTGTAGAATTCAGGCTCATGAGAAATCAGTAGAATTCCTCCATTATAGGCTTTTAAAGCTCTTCTCAATTCATCTTTAGCATCTACATCCAAGTGGTTGGTAGGCTCATCTAGTATAAGTATATTTGTTTCTCTATTTAAAATTTTACACAATCTAACCTTTGCTTGTTCTCCACCACTTAAAACCATTACCTTTGATTCAATATGATCAGTTGTTAAACCACATTTTGCCAAGGCAGCTCTAACCTCATATTGAGTCCAGCCTGGAAACTCCTGCCACATTTCTTCTATACAAGAGCGATTACTTTTTTCGGTGATTTCCTGTTCGAAGTATCCTATTTGAAGATTATCTCCAAGATGTACTTGGCCATCATATGGTTTTATAAGTCCCAATATGGATTTTAACAAGGTAGTTTTTCCAAGACCATTTGCCCCGATTAAAGCAATTCTTTGCCCTCTTTCCATTCTTAGGTTTAATGCTTTTGAAAGGGGTTCATTATAGCCTGTAACCAAATCCTTAGTTTCAAAGATTAGCTTTCCAGCAGTTCTACCTTCCTTGAAATTAAACTCTGGCTTTGGTTTTTCACGACCAAGTTCTATAATATCCATCTTATCAAGCTTCTTTTGTCTAGACATAGCCATATTCCTAGTAGCAACCCTTGCTTTATTTCTAGCAACAAAGTCTTCAAGTTCGGCGATTTCTTGTTGTTGTCTCTTGTATGCAGATTCTAGTTGGGCTTTCTTTACTTCATATACCTTTTCAAAATCATCATAGTTTCCTACATAACGATTTAATTCCTTGTCCTCAACATGATATACAAGGTTGATTACACTATTTAAGAAAGGAATGTCATGTGATATAAGTAAAAATGCATTTTCGTATTCTTGAAGGTATCTCTTAAGCCATACAATATGTTGCTCATCTAAGTAGTTAGTTGGCTCATCTAGCATTAGGATATCAGGCTTCTCTAAAAGCAATTTAGCAAGTAGTACCTTTGTCCTTTGACCACCACTAAGATCATTTACATCTCTATCTAGACCAACTTCATCTAATCCAAGGCCTCTGGCGATTTCTTCAACCTTGGAGTCAACAATATAGAAGTCATTATGATCTAAGATATCTTGAATGGTACCAACATCCTCCATTAAGGCTGTTAGTTCATCATCGGATACTTCACCCATTTTTAAATACATATCCTGCATTTCTTCTTCTAAGTCAAAAAGATATTTAAAAGCATTTCTCAATATATCTCTAATAGTCATACCCTTTTCAAGAACCGCATGCTGATCTAAATAGCCAACTCTAACCCTCTTTGACCATTCGACTTGCCCTTCATCAGCTTCTAGCTTTCCTGTAATTATATTCATAAATGAAGATTTTCCTTCACCATTAGCTCCAATAAGTCCAACATGTTCTCCCTTTAGCAATCTAAAGGAAACATTTTTTAAAATTTCTCTACCACCATAGCTATGACTAAGGTTTGTAACTGTTAATATACTCATCAATATACTCCTTTCGATATCATACAAATTAGATTATATATAAAAAGATTAATTTAGTCTACAAAAATTATATATCTAAGATAATAGGTTAATTATCTGAAATTGGGTAAAGAATAGTAGTAGACAATAAATATTTAACTTGCTATTTGCAATAATTAAAGATATACTTAATAGGTTAAAGTTTAAGGAGGACGATTTGATTTAATGGAAAAAATGAGATTTGAAAGTTTTAATTTATCGGAAGAGATACAAAAGGGAATTAAGGAAATGGGATTTGAAGAAATGTCACCAATCCAAGGTCAAGCTATACCAGTATTATTGGATGGAAAAGATGTCATAGGCCAAGCACAAACAGGGACGGGAAAAACAGCTGCCTTTGGTATTCCAATATTGGAGATGATTGATACAAAGGATAAGACGATTCAAGCTTTAGTACTTTGCCCAACAAGAGAGCTATCTATACAGGTAGCAGAAGAAATAAGCAACTTAGGAAAATACAAAAAGGGCTTGAAGATTCTTCCAGTATATGGAGGACAACCAATCGATAGACAGCTAAGAGCTCTTAAAGCTGGAGTTCAAGTTGTAATAGGTACTCCAGGTAGAGTAATTGATCATATAAAGAGAAAGACATTAAAAACTGACAATATCAAGATGATGATTCTGGATGAAGCAGATGAAATGTTTGATATGGGATTTAGAGACGATATTGAATTAGTTATGAATACATTGCATGAAGAACGTCAAACTATTTTCTTCTCAGCAACTATGGAACCAGAGATAGTTAGATTTGCATCTAGATATCAAACAGATCCAGAATTTATTAAGGTTGTTCACAAGGAGTTAACCGTTCCAAGAGTAGAGCAAGCATATTTTGAGTTAAAGCAACATATGAAAACGGAAATACTTAGTAGATTAATGGATGTTTATAATCCAAGACTTACAGTTGTATTTTGTAATACAAAGAAAAAGGTAGATGAGCTAACTGCAGAGTTACAAGGTAGAGGCTATTTTGCTGATGGACTTCATGGGGATTTGAAGCAATCTCAAAGAGATACTGTAATGGGCAAGTTTAGAAAAGGAACTATAGAGATTCTAATAGCCACTGACGTTGCTGCAAGAGGACTTGATGTAGACGATGTAGATTTGGTAATCAACTACGATATGCCTCAGGATGAAGAGTATTATGTTCATAGAATAGGCCGTACAGGCCGTGCAGGACTAAGCGGTGTCGCCATTTCGTTCGCTGACGAGGATGAATCGTTTACGATCCCGGAAATCGAAAAGTATATCGGCGAGGAGTTGAAGTGCACGCTGCTTCGCGACGACGATCCGTTGCTGGCGAAAATCCCGCCGTCACAGCCACGCCGCGCGTCGCATGCCCCGCGCGAAACCGTCAAGCATGAGCAGGTCAA
>CAYZZR010000035.1:10210-15298 GCA_964482775.1 uncultured Tissierella sp.
AGAACTGCAAGAGCAGGTAGAGAAGGTCGTGCTTTTAGCTTTGTTGCAGGAAGAGATATCTACAAGCTAAAGGATATACAAAAGTATACTAAGACTAAGATTGAGAGAAGAGATTTACCAACTCTTAAAGATATTGAAGCAAGATATACAACTACAATGCTAGATAAGATTAAGGAAGAAATCGATAAGGGAGAGCTTTCAAAGTTCGAAAAAATTGTTGATGGTCTTCTTCAAGAGGATTATACATCCCTTGATATAGCAGCTGCTTTATTGAAATTCTATATGGTTGACAATAGATTAGATGGTCACGAAGAATTAGATATGGTTGATTATGGTAGTAAACCAGCTCCAAGAAGTAAAGAAAAGTCAAACGACTCAAGAGACAGATCATCTGATTCTAGAGACAGGTCTTCTGATAGAGGAAATAGATCAAGAGGAAGTGGCCGTAGCAAGGGAATGGCAAGACTTCATATCAATATAGGAAACAATAAAGGAATTAGCCCTAGACATATTTTATCAGCTATAATTCAAGAAACTGACATCGATAAAAAAGAAGTTGGAGATATTGATATATATGATAAGTTTACCTTTGTTGAGGTTAGCAAGGAATTTAAGGATTTAGTAATTGATAATCTTTCAGATATAAGGATTAAAGGTTCTAAGGTAAAAGTAGAAGAAGCAAATCCTAGACAAAAATAGTTAGAAATTTAAAAAATGCCATTGACAAAGCAATGGCATTTGTGATATTCTTAGTCAAGCAAAATTCAATAGAAAATCATATAACCTTTAATTTGGTACAGAGAGACCATCAAGGAGTGATAGTAAATGAAAGCAATAAGAAGACACATTTTTTTATATGTAAATTTAATAAGCTTAATTATGGCAATAAATCTATGAGTATTACTCTCTGATTTATTGCTTTTTTGTTTTTGTACTCAAATAATTTAATAGGAGGGCTTACATTGATAGATGCACTGATAAAAAAAATAAAGTATTTAGAAAATCCTACAGTAGTAGGGCTGGATCCTAGGTTGGATTATATTCCAGAGCATATTAGGGAGGAGAACTTTAACAAATATGGAAAGACATTAAAAGGGGTTGCAGAAGCATTTTTACAATTTAACAAGGCAATAATAGATTCAGTCTATGATATAGTTCCAGCGGTAAAACCACAAATTGCAATGTTTGAACAATATGGTCATGAAGGAATAAAAGCATATATTGAAACCATAAAATATGCAAAGTCTAAGGGCTTAGTAGTAATAGGTGATATAAAAAGAAGTGATATAGCTTCTACAGCAGAAGCATATTCAAATGGACATATAGGAAGAATAGCTATAGAAGATGAAAAATTTCAAGTATATGAACATGACTTTATTACTCTTAATCCATATTTGGGTTATGATTCCATAGAGCCATATAAGAAGGATTGTAAAGACTATAGCAAAGGATTATTTGTTTTGGTAAAGACTTCTAATCCAAATAGTGGTCAACTTCAGGATTTGTTAGTAGGGGAAGAACATCTCTATGAAAAAGTCGGTGGTCTTGTATCAACTTGGGGAGAGAATCTAATAGGAGAATATGGTTATAGTCTTATAGGAGCTGTAGTAGGTGCAACACATCCTGACCAAGGCAAAAGACTAAGGGAACTTATGCCTCATAGCTTCTTTCTGGTTCCTGGTTATGGTGCCCAGGGTGCAAGTGCAATGGATTTAAAGGGTTGCTTTGATAAAGATGGTCTAGGTGCAATTGTAAACTCTTCAAGAGGAATTATAGCTGCATATAAGAACGAAAAATACAAAGTCAATTTCTCTGAAAAGGAATTTGCACAAGCTGCAAGAATAGCAGCCATAGATATGAAAAATGATTTACAAAGTGTAAGAGGATAAAAAGAATAAAGCAAAGTTAGGAGATGATAAAGGTGTGCAATGATGGCAAGAGGCAAAAACAGAGCATCCTTGTGTTGGAGAATGAGGAGATTTCTCCTAATATTTTTAAGATAGTAACCAGATCTATGGAATTGGCAAGGGATGCTAGGCCAGGACAGTTTGTAAATTTCTACTCTAAGGATGGAAGTAGGATTTTACCAAGACCTATTAGCATTTGTGAAACAAATAAAATCAACAATACATTGACTTTTGTTTATGCAGTGGTTGGCAAGGGAACTGAAGAATTTTCAAGGATAAAAGCTGGGGAATATCTTGATGTATTGGGAACTCTTGGTAATGGTTATTCTATAGATGAGGATATAAATGAGCATATTATAGTTGGCGGGGGCCTAGGAATTCCTCCCCTATTGGAGCTGGCAAAGACTCTCAAGGGAAATATAAGTGTTTATTTAGGCTATAGATCTGAAACATTTCTACTTAAGGAGTTTGAGGATTTAGGAGTTCAGGTTTATATAGCAACAGATGATGGAAGTAGAGGCTTAAAGGGTACAGTTGTAGACCTTTTAAAGCAAAACAAGGCAAGGGGACAGATGGTCTATGCTTGCGGACCAAAACCCATGCTAAGAGCTCTTTCAAGCTGGGTAGATGAAGAAGGTATCCAAGCACAGTTTTCTCTGGAAGAAAGAATGGGTTGTGGAATAGGGGCTTGCGTTGGATGTGTTTGTAAAATCAAGAAAGATGAAAGTTTTGAATATAAAAAGGTATGTGTAGATGGTCCAGTCTTTTGGAGTAGGGAGGTGGTTTGGGATGATTAATAAGGAAGCAATCAATTTAGGAATCAACATCGGAGGAGTAGAACTTAAAAATCCGGTGATGACTGCATCTGGAACTTTTGCAGTAGGACGCGAATACTCTGAGTTTATTGATTTAAATAGACTAGGTGCCATAGTTGTGAAAGGCATATCAACTGAACCATGGCTTGGAAACCCTATCCCTCGCATAGCAGAAACCTATGGAGGCATGTTAAATAGTATTGGGCTTCAAAACCTTGGAGTTGAGAATTTTCTTAAGGAGGATATACCCTTCTTAAGAAGTTATGATACTAAAATAGTCGTAAATATAATAGGAAAAACTATTGAAGAATATTGTAGTGTAGCAGAAATACTGTCAGAGCAGGATATTGATTTAATTGAGTTAAATATTTCTTGCCCTAACCTTAAAGAAGGTGGTGTAGCCTTTGGAACAAGCTCTTGCAATGTTGAGAAGGTAACCAAAGAAGTCAAGAAACTTTGTAAGCATCCATTAATAGTAAAGCTTAGCCCAAATGTAACAGATATTGCTGAAATGGCTAGGGCAGCAGAAGCCGGTGGTGCAGATTCTATATCGCTTATAAATACTTTACTTGGAATATCCATTGATATTCATAAGAGAAAGCCTCTATTGGCAAATATCACTGGTGGACTATCAGGGCCAGCTATAAAACCAATTGCTCTAAGGATGGTGCGTGAAGTTGCAAAGGCTGTAAATCTTCCGATCATAGGCATGGGTGGAATAACAAATGGTGATGATGCCATTGAATTCATCATGGCAGGAGCAAGTGGAGTAGCAGTAGGTACTGCAAATTTTATCAATCCAAGAGCGACCATAGATGTTTTAGAGGGAATAGTTGAATATTGCCAAAGATACAATCTTAGCAGTTTAGAAGAAATTAGAGGAATAATATAGGAGGTCAAGATAGATGAATAGAGAAAGAGTTGAAGAGATACTCAAAGAGATAAATGTATTACAAGAAGGTCACTTTTTGTTAACATCAGGTAGACATAGCAAAGAATATATGCAGTGTGCTAGAATACTGGAATACCCACACTATACTGTAGAACTATCCTCTATAATTGTAGATGCTTTTAAGGATGATAAGATTGATGTTGTTATTGGACCTGCCATGGGTGGGGTTATATTTTCATATGAAGTAGCTAGACAGCTAGGAGTAAGAAACCTATTTGCTGAAAGAGAAGACGGGAAAATGACTCTTAGAAGAGGGTTTACCATTCCTGAAGGCTCAAGAGTCCTAATAGCAGAAGATGTAATCACTACAGGAGGCTCTGTTCGTGAAGTCATGGAGATTGTAAAGGAACACAAGGCTGAGCTTGTAGGAGTTGCTGTTCTGGTGGATAGAAGTAATGGGAGTTTGGATTTTGGATGTAAGTTACAAGCAGCTTATACCACAGAGGTTATCTCCTATGAGCCTGAGGAGTGCCCTATATGTAAAGAAGCTAGTATTTCATTGATAAAACCAGGTAGTAGAAATAAGGGGGAAAAGAAATAGATGCTAAAAGGAAGAAACCTAATTGATCCTAGAGATTTTACAAAAGATGAAATTGATAGCATTTTAGAATTGACCAAGGAAATAATTGAAAAACCAGAGGATTTCAGTCATGTTTGTGATGGGAAAATACTAGGAACCTTGTTCTATGAGCCAAGTACTAGAACAAGATTTAGTTTCGAAGCCGCAATGCTAAGACTAGGTGGAAGAATAATTGGTTTTTCTGAACCAGGTTCTAGTGCGGTAAAAAAAGGAGAAAGTCTTGCAGATACCTTAAGAACTGTAGGTGCATATTCAGATATCATCGCAATGAGACACCCCAAGGAAGGAGCTCCCAACTATGGAGCGAACTATTGCCCAGTGCCACTTATCAATGCTGGTGATGGAGGACATCAACATCCAACACAAACTCTTACAGATTTATATACCATATTGGAATCCAGAGGAAGCTTGGATAATATGACTATAGGGTTTTGTGGAGATTTACAGTTCGGACGGACAGTTCATTCTTTGATTAAGGCTATTTCCAGATATGACAATATAAAATTTGTACTAATATCTCCCACGGAGCTACAAATACCTGAATACATTAAAGGTGAAATCTTGGAAAAACAGAGCTTGAAATATGTGGAGGTAGAGTGCTTAGAAGATGTAATCGACCAACTGGACATTCTGTATATGACAAGAGTTCAGAAGGAAAGATTTTTCAATGAAGCAGACTATGTGAGATTGAAGGATAGTTATATTTTGGATTTAGATAAGCTAGAAAATGCCAAGCCAAGTCTTGCAATACTTCATCCGCTACCTAGGGTGAATGAAATAGCAATGGAAGTAGACGATGACCCAAGAGCAAGGTACTTTCAACAGGTTAAAAAT
>CAYZZR010000036.1:0-10243 GCA_964482775.1 uncultured Tissierella sp.
TTTTTGGATACTTGTTAACTCGTTTGCATGTTCCAACTTTAGCAGCACAAGCAATTGTAGAGCTTACGGATAATCCAATTATTCTAGCCTTGCTATTAAACCTTATTCTATTAATTCTTGGATGCATTATGGATATGGCTCCAATTATATTGATTGCTACACCAATTTTGCTACCAATTGCAACTTCAATTGGAATTGATCCTATACAGTTTGGTATTATGGTAGTTTTAAACTGTGGAATAGGGCTATTAACTCCTCCAGTAGGGGCAGTGCTATTTATTGGTTCTGCGGTTGGAAAAGTATCAATTGAGCGCCTTGTAAAAGCTACATTGCCCTTTTATTTATGTATGATTGTTGCCCTTTTATTTGTAACTTTTATTCCTGGAATTAGTTTATGGCTTCCATCACTATTTATGTAAACTGACATGGTCTATAAATTTAATTATCAGATTACAGCATTTGATCTTTGGAAGCTATCAATGTATGGAACTTATAGTTCAATGGTAGGGGCAAGCAATATTGTATTTACAGTTGCAATGGTTATGCTAACTGGGAAGTTTTGGAATGAGGCAAATATATTTTTTAGAATCCTTATGATAATTGGAATTTGTGTATTCACTTTTATACAACCTTTAGCTGTTTATTTTAGAGCAAAAAAGCAGGTAGTAACTATTCCGCAGGATATGGAGATCGGTTTTGATAATAAGGGGATGCATATACAAGCATCAAATCAAGTTTCAGATATAAAATGGAAATCAATAATAAAAGTGATAAATAAAACAAATATGATTATTATTTATACATCTATGAAACATGGATTTATTATAACAGATAAGATGTTAGGAAGTCAGAAAGAGGATTTTTATAACTACCTTGTTTCCAAGGTGAAAAAATAAAGAATAAAGAGGTGATATAAAGATGAAAATGACGTTAAGATGGTTTGGTAGCAAGCATGATGCAGTGACCTTAAAACAAATAAGACAAATACCTGGTTGTGTAGGTGTTATTTCAACACTTTATGACACCAAGCCTGGAGAGGTATGGACTAGAGAAGCAATTAAAGCTCTAAAGGATGAAGTCGAAGCAGAAGGACTTGAACTCAGTGGTATAGAGAGTTTAAACGTACATGATGATATAAAAATAGGGCTTCCATCTAGGGAAGGATATATTGCAAACTATATTGAAAGCCTAGAAAATCTTGGCAAAGAGGGAATTGATTTAATTTGCTATAATTTCATGCCCGTATTCGATTGGACAAGAACGGAACTTGCAAAGAAAAGAGCTGATGGTTCAACAGTACTATCATATGATCAGGAACTAATTGATAAGATAGACCCAAGTGCATTGTTTGAAGAAATGGATTCTAATTCTAGCGGATTTATACTTCCAGGTTGGGAGCCAGATAGACTTGACAAAGTAAAGGAACTATTTGAAATGTACAAGGATGTAGATGAGGAAAAGCTATTTGAAAATCTTGTATACTTCTTGAATGCAATTATGCCAACATGCCAAAAGTACGGAATAAATATGGCTATTCATATGGATGACCCTGCATGGTCTGTATTCAATCTGCCAAGGATTATCAACAATAAAGAGAATATACAAAGGCTATTAGATGCAATTCCTGTAAAAAATAATGGACTTACCTTATGTACAGGTTCTTTAGGCTCAAATCCTAAAAATGATATACCTGATATGATAAGAAGCTTTAAGAGTAGAATTCATTTTGCACATATAAGAAACTTAATCCATCATGCACCAGGTAAATTTGACGAAGCAGCTCACTTATCTTCAGATGGATCTATAGATATGTATGAAATTATGAAAGCATTTTATGATATTGGTATGACTGGTCCTATTAGACCCGATCATGGAAGGATGATTTGGGGCGAGAAAGCTATGCCTGGCTATGGATTATATGATAGAGCCTTAGGAGCAACATATTTGAATGGATTATGGGAAGCAATTGAAAAGTCAAAAAAATAACGAGGTAAACCTGGTTGCAGTGGCGTGATGTCTTGCTATGCAATTTATTCGGATATTTAAGCAACAGGGAGGTGTATGAAATGAAATTAAACTTAGATGCTATAAAGGAGCCTAGTACTTGGGAAGATGCTGGTTTTGAACTTCCAAAATATGATATTGAACAAGTAGGAGAAAATACTAAAGAAAATCCCAATTGGATTCATTTTGGTGCAGGCAATATTTTTAGAGCATTTATGGCTAACGTTCAACAAAGTATTCTAAACAAAGGTAAGAGTAACAAGGGTATAGTTGTAGTGGGAGGAGAAAGTATAGAAAGTATATACCAAGCTCACGACAACTTAACACTTCTTGTTACATTAAAGGTAGATGGAAATATTGACAAGACTGTAATTGGTAGTATTTCAGAGTCTCTAGTTTTGGATATAGAAAACAAATCTAACTGGTCTAGACTAAAGGATATTTTCATAAACCCTAGTCTACAAATGGCTAGCTTTACTATAACTGAAAAAGGGTATAAATTGATTGATTCTAAAGGAGAATATCTTCCGCTAGTAATTGAGGATTTTGAAAATGGTCCTAAAAATCCCCTGAGCTACATTGGGCAAATAACATCTCTTCTTTATGAAAGATTTCTATCTGGTAAAAAACCTATTGCTCTTGTAAGTATGGACAATATGTCTCACAATGGAAGTAAACTTTATGAATCTGTGAGTACTTATGCTAATAAATGGGTAGAGAATAGAATAGTGGATATAGGGTTTAAAGATTATATCCATAATCCAGAGTTGGTTTCCTTTCCTTGGTCTATGATAGACAAGATAACACCTAGACCTGATCCAAGTGTAAGAAAGATGCTAAAGGACCTTGGTTTTGAAGATGTAGATGATATAATAACAACTAAAAAAAGTTATGTAGCACCATTTGTAAATGCAGAGGAGTCCCAATACTTGATAATAGAGGATATATTCCCTAATGGGAGACCTAATCTTGAAGAAGGTGGAGTTATCTTTACAGATAGACAAACAGTTGACAAGGTTGAGAAGATGAAGGTTTGTACTTGTCTTAATCCTCTTCATACAGCTCTTGCAATATTTGGATGTTTGCTAGGATACAATCTGATTTCAAAGGAAATGGAAGATAAAGAGTTAAGAACTCTTGTTGAAAGAATAGGTTATGATGAAGGTTTTGCTGTAGTTGTTAACCCTGGAATAATTGACCCTAAGATTTTTATAGACGAAGTACTTCAAGTAAGATTTCCAAATCCTTTTATGCCAGATACACCACAGAGAATTGCAACAGATACTTCTCAGAAGCTAGGTATTCGCTTTGGTGAAACTATAAAGGCCTATAGAAAAAGAGAAGACTTAAATATTAAAGACCTTAAACTGATTCCACTTGTCATTGCTGCATGGTGTAGGTATTTAATGGGCCTTGATGACAATGGAAACAAAATGGATTTAAGTCCAGATCCACTTCTAAAAGAGCTAGTAGCTTACCTAGAAAATATTAATCTTGGAGACAAGGGGCCCTTCCATAAAGAACTAAAACCTATCTTATCAAACGCAAACATTTTTGGTGTGGATCTTTATGATGCGGATCTTGGAGAATTGGTTGAAGCTTATTTTGAAGAGTTGGTAGAGGATAAGGGTGCAGTTAGAAAAACCTTAAAAAAATATGTATATTAGATAAAGGAGTAAAAACTATGAATGTGCCTTTTGTTTATTCAGAAGAATGTAAATTTGAAACTGTATCAGAAGGTGTTAAGAGAAGAATATTAGCTTACGGAGACAAGCTTATGGCTGTTGAAGTTCATTTTGAAGAGGATGCTGTGGGCCCCCTACACAGTCATCCTCATACACAACTTTCCTATGTATTAGAAGGGGAATTTGAGTTTGAAATCGATGGAATAAAAAGAATCGTAAAGAAGGGAGATACTCTATATAAGGTCTCCAATGTCTTACACGGTTGTAAATGTACAAAAAAAGGGATACTCTTAGACATATTTACTCCCTATAGAGAGGATTTTTTGAAAAATGAAGAATGAGAATCAAAGTTTTTTTGCACAATTGAATAATGATCAAAAATATATATTGATTAGTTGTTTTTTCGTGTTTGCAGTAAATGGACTATATGCTATGATTTTAGGGTCGTTTCTACCCTTGATTAGCAGTGAATATGGATTGAGTGATACTGTAAGTGGTATGTTGATATCTGCTCATCAGGTGGGAAATCTGATTTCTGGATTTATTGCTGGAGTATTGCCTTTATATTTAGGTAGAAAAAAGTCAATTATGTTTTTATGTAGTTTTGTTGTTATGGGATTTTCCATTATGATTTTAACAGGTAATCCTGTATTGTTAATTTTAGGATTTTTGTTTACAGGCCTAAGTAGAGGTAGTATTTCAAACTTTAACAACACAACTGTAAATGAGATAACCAATAGCAACCCTGTAGCTCTTAATATTTTGCATAGTATTTTTGCAATTGGTGCATTGCTTTCTCCATTTTTAGTAATTGTAGCTACAAATATTCATGGTGAAATGGGTTGGAAGATTGCAGCAGGTGTCATTATTATTTTAGGAATAATTTCTATGCTTCTTTTCTCAAAGATGAAAGTTGAGGATACAAGGAAAAAGAGTGAAAAAGTAAAGATGTCCTATGAGTTTTTGAAGAACAAGGATTTTTTGATTAGTTCTGGAATTATGTTTTTTTATTTATGTGCAGAAGCTACTATTAACGGATGGATTGTAAAATATTTTATAGATTCAAATATTATGACTACAGAATATGCTCAAGTTCTGGCTTCTCTACTATGGGTAGTAATTTTAGCTGGAAGATTGACTTGTGCATTTTTTGGAAATAAGATATCTAAAAAGCTACTATTGTTGGCAACTAGCTTTGGAACCGCAGCTTTCTATCTCTTGTTGCTTTCTACAAGAGACAAAACTATAATTACTATTGCTATAATGGGCTTGGGCTATTCTATGGCTGGAATTTATCCTACAACTGTTTCTACCATAGGTAATGTTATAAAGTCATATCCTATGGCGATGGGCGTTTTCCTTATGTTAGGAGGCGTTGGAGCTATTATTATGCCTATTATAACGGGAGCCTTATCAGAAGCCTTTGGTATTTTTGCTGGAATGGGAGCCATTGTAGTAGCCATTGTATTGATGATTGTTTTTGTTATATTACATGTTACAAGAAAAAATGAACTTATTAAGGATTCATAAGATTTTTAATTAACTTCCTCAGCTAGAGAATATTGTGGAAGTTTTTTATTACGGATAGGAAAGTTCTACTTTTTTATAGAAAAGTATATTTTGATGAAAGGGGAATAAAAATGGAAGTTAGATATAGCGTTAGTCCTGTAGAAGCAAAGGGACTTGATACAAAGGGGTTAAGAGATAATTTTTTAATTGATGATTTATTTAAAAATGGAGAGTTGAAGCTGGTATATAGCCACATTGATAGAATAATTGTAGGAAGTGCTGTACCTCTTGAGCCATTGGCATTACCTGTTGGAAAGGAACTAGGAACAGGCTACTTTTTGGAAAGAAGAGAACTTGGAATTATAAATATAGGACCTAAAGGATATGTAACATTAGATGGAGTAAAGTATGAAATGAACAATAAGGATGGGCTATATGTAGGTAAAGGGGTTAAGGAAGTAGTTTTTGAAAGTGATGACAAAAGCAACCCTGCTAAATTCTATCTAAACAGTGCCCCAGCTCATATGGAGTACCCTACAGTAAAGATTGATATGAAGGATATAAAACCTCAACACTTAGGAAGCTTAGAAACATCAAATGAAAGAAATCTCTATCAGTACATTCATCCAAATGTATGCCAAAGCTGCCAATTAGTTATGGGGCTTACAATGCTGGAGCCAAGTAATGTTTGGAATACCTTCCCTGTTCATACTCATGAAAGAAGAATGGAAGTATATCTGTATTTTGATATGGATGAGGATGGAGTGGTTTTCCATATGATGGGTCAACCAGATGAAACTAGACATATTGTTATGAGAAATCAACAAGCGGTTATTTCACCAAGCTATTCAATTCATTCTGGTGTTGGAAATAAAAACTATACATTTATCTGGGGAATGGTTGGAGAAAACATAGAGTTCACAGATATGGACCATATAGAAAATTCAAAGATAAAATAGACAAAGGGGATTTTTATCATGGATGAGATGTTCAAAGAATTAGAAATGTTTAATATGGACATGTTTTCCTTAAAAAATAAAGTTGCCATTGTAACTGGGGGTAACAAGGGATTAGGGTTAGCCTATGCTGTTGCTCTTGCAAAGGCAGGTGCAGATATCTTTTTACCTTGTCGCTCCAAGACAAATTGGGAAGAGATAGAAGCTTTAATTAAAAAGGAAAATAGAAGAGTAGAATTCATGCAAGTGGATTTATCAAATAAAGAAATGGCTAAGAAAGCAATAGATAAGTGCTTTGAAGTATATGGAAAGATTGATATACTTGTAAATAATGCAGGAACTATCCGAAGATCTCCTATTACAGAATTTGAAGATAAGGATTGGGAAGAGGTTATCGATATAAACCTAAATTCCATATATTATTTATCTCAGGCAGCAGTTAAATATATGGTAAAACAAGGTGGAGGAAAGATAATCAATATAGCATCTATGCTATCATTTCAAGGTGGGAAATTCGTACCATCATATACTGCTAGCAAGCATGGTATAGCTGGATTGACAAAGGCCTTTGCCAATGAATTAGCAGATAGAAACATTCAAATAAACGCAATAGCTCCAGGATATATAAAAACAGATAATACAGCTCCAATAAGAGAAGATGAAAAGAGAAATGCTGAAATACTATCAAGAATCCCAGCTGCCAGATGGGGAGAGACAGCTGATTTGATGGGAACCATAGTATTTTTAGCCAGTCCTGCTTCTGATTATTTAAACGGACATATATTGGCCGTAGATGGTGGCTGGTTAGTAAGGTAGGAACTAGAGATTGAAGTAGAGTCTTCTATGACTAACCCAAATTATAGTCTAAAAATCTGGGAAAATATGTAGAAAAAAGTTTAAATCACTATAATAAAGAACATAAGTATAATACAATGTATAAAAATAGAATAAAGTGAGGAGGTAATAATATGAATAAATATGTGTGTTCTGTATGTGGTTATATCTATGATGAAGAAATAGGTAGCCATGAATCAGATATTGGGCCAGGGACACTATGGGAGGATGTTCCAGCAGATTGGGAGTGTCCACTTTGTGGAGCACCTAAGGATGACTTTGAGAAACAAGGTGAATCTACTCAAGTTGTAGATGAAAAGCCAATAGCTACTATTGAAGCTTCTGAAGATATGAAAGAGCTATCAGCATTAGAGATAAGTGCCATTTGTTCTAATCTAGCTCGTGGTTGTGAAAAACAGTATAAACCCGAAGAAGCAGCTCTATTTGCAAAGTTAGCTGAATATTACAAAGCAGCTTCTAAACATGCTGATGACACAAATTTTGATAGCCTAATTGCTTTAATCGAAAAGGATTTAAAAGAAGGATTTCCAAATACCAAAGTTATTGCATCTGATTCAAATGATCGGGGAGCCCTTAGGGCACTTACTTGGAGTGAAAAAGTGACAAAAATACTAAAGTCCCTTTTAAGTAGATATCAAAAAGATGGAGATGCTATGATTGAAAATACTGGTGTTTTTGTATGTACAATCTGTGGATTTATATACATAGGAGATGCTGCTCCAGAGCTCTGCCCAGTATGCAAGGTACAAAGCTGGAAATTTGAGGAAATTGAAGGGGGGATTTAAGATGGGTGAGAAATATGCAGTAAGAAATATTCGTCTATGTACAAAGGATTGCTTGTGTCTTTATGTTTGCCCTACTGGTGCTACAAATACAGAGAATAGTATAATTGATGTAGATAAGTGTACTGGCTGTGGTGATTGTGCTGATGCCTGTCCATCAGGTGCTATATCCTTGGTACCTTTTAAATATCCAGAGCAACAGCCAAAAACTGATGAAGTCTTTCAAGCAATGAATGCACTTTTACGAAGTAAATCACAGCAAGAAAATTTGGCGTCTGGATTACCTGGAAAGCTTGCTAAAGCAATTGAGAAATCAAATCGTATTATGGCGGAGGATATTGCTCGTGAAGCTGGATACATGCTCCCTCAAAGTAAAAATGCTAAGGATTTTTTACAATCCCTTCTTAATAGTAATCAATCAGAAGATTTTCCTGCTGAAGCAGTAAAAAAACTATTAGAATCTGAAAAAATCTCCTAAATTAGGACAAGAGTACAGAGCTACTGTCTTGTTAAGACAGTGGCCTTTTTTTACTCATTGCTTGATCTGCTTCTTTAGTTAGTTTTTATAGCTAATAGCTTCTTGTTTACATTTTCTTGAACATTCCATACATACAAGACAGTCACTTTTGTGAATTTCATGATAGCTTTCATGCTTTTCAACAGCTTTTGAAGGGCATACTCGCATACATACACCACAGTTATTACATTTTTCTGGAGCTATTGTCATTTTATATTTTGAGAATTTTGCGGGCATATGTATAATAGTGCCGTATGGACATAAGTATCGATGCCATAAGTCTTCAGGAAATATAAATGTTAATAATACTCCTATGATAAATAGAATAGGCAGGACAGGTAGCTTGTTTCCTGTTTTCATAATAAAAATGAAGGTTATTACAAATAGACCTAAAGCGCTATAACGAATCCATGTCTGTTTTAGAAAGGAAGGTATTTTTACGCTTTTAATTTTGAACTTCTTTTTTATCCATGTTACACCAATCATAGCTGTATTGATTGAACAAAACCATCCACAATAGATTCTTCCCAGTAGAAATGAAGATACAATACCAAGAAGAAATACTCCCATCCATAGCTGTGCCTTTCCCTTAATTATCAAGAATAAGAAGAAAACTAGAAGAATTGTTTGAATTATACGCTGAAATAATTTGTTGTTTTTAGAATTACCATCAACCATTTTGAAAACCCCTTTCACCTTTTAATATCTTTAATTTTACTATAAAGTAAAGTATAATAAAGTTACCAAGGTAACTAATTAAGGGGTGAGAAAAATAATATTTGACGAATATATAGATATTATTTCAAAGATAGATCTTTTTAGTGACTTTACTCATATTGAACTATGTCAAGAATTTGCCTCCTCCAAGTATAGGATAAATGAGTATGATAAAGGGCAAATCATTCATCTGCAAAATGAGCACTGCAACAATATGAGTATTATTTTAAGTGGAAAGACATCAGTTCAAAAGATAGATGAAAATGGGAATATCCTTATAATATCTGTATTTTTAAGTGGAGATATCTTAGGAGCAAATCTAATATTCTCCCATAGAAATACTTATCCTATGACAGTAGTAGCTGAATCTAAATCAATTGTACTTCATATGTATAGAGAGTTCATACTTGAACTTAGTCAAAAAAATCTTGGATTCTTGACTAAATTAATGACTGCAATATCAGATAGAACCCTAATTTTAACAGATAAAATAGATGCAATATCACTTAAGACAATAAGGCAATGTGTTATTGATTACTTAAAATATGAATCTTATTTTCAAAAAAGCAAGACTATAGTACCTGGGATTTCTAAGAAAGATTTTGCTGATAGATTGGGAGTACAAAGAACTTCCTTGAGTAGAGAGCTAAATAAAATGAGAAAAGACGGGCTAATAGAGTACGATTCTAGGACTATAACCCTTATAAATGACATCTAAAGTTATAGAAATCTTTACTAAAAAATTTTACTGAAGAATATTTTAAAAAAAGTGTTTACAAAAAGAAAACACTATGCTATAGTAAATAGAAATTGATTTAATTAATTAACGCGATGACAAGAAAGAGTAAATATTTTAATATCTTATAGAGAGTGCATGCTTGGTGAAAATGCATAGATATCATATATTGAACACATCTTAGAGCAAATTCTGCAAAACCTTTATGGAAGTAGTGGATTCGGATTCTCAGCACCCGTTACAGTGCGAAGGTATGATAGTACCTGATGAGTTTGATGCCGTGAGGCATCATTAAAAAGAGGTGGAACCACGTGATTAATACTCTCGTCCTCTAGCATAGCTATGCTAGATGACGGGAGTTTTTTTATGACCTAACCCGATTTGCAAAGCAAATCGATGGTAGGTCAGATGTCGCGAAGTCTAAATCTATGATTTAGCTAACGTAGCCGACTTTTTCCTAAATATGGCCAAATTTAAGAAAA
>CAYZZR010000036.1:10343-15007 GCA_964482775.1 uncultured Tissierella sp.
TATGATTTAGCTAACGTAGCCGACTTTTTCCTAAATATGGCCAAATTTAAGAAAAAGAAAATAAAACCAAATAAAATATAAAAAGGAGAATATAAAAATGAATTTACTTAAAACAAAAATACTTGCATTACTAATGGTAGTTGTAATTTTAGGAGGTTTTCTTAGTGAATGTACTACAAAGAGCACAACAGGACAAGATATGAATCGACTTGAGCAAATAAAATCAAAAGGATATCTTGAAGTAGTTACAGAGCCGTATTTTGCACCAAATGAATTTATTGACCCTACAAAAGATGGGGATGAGCAATATGTTGGTAGTGATATAGAGTTTGCTAAGCTTATAGCTCAAAGATTAGGAGTTGAGCTTCGAATCATACCATTAGAATTTGGTGCAGTATTGAGCAGCATAACAGAAGGGAAATATGATTTAGCAATATCTGCATTGGGTTATACACCGGCTAGAGCCGAAGCTATGAACATGTCAAAAGGATACTATTTTTCTAAGAATAATCTTGGATATGGACTTTTAATACGACAAGAAGATAAGGATATCATCAAAGACCCTGAAGACATAAAAGATAAAGTAATAGTAGCGCAAAGTGGTTCATTACAAGAAATGTTTGTAAATGATCAAGTGCCAGAATACAAAGAATTCAAAAGAGTATCAGCTACAACAGATGGTTTTTTAATGGTTGAGGAAAATAAAGCTGATGTATGTGCAATTGCAAAAAGCATGGCTCAACTTTATATAGATGCAAATCCTAATGCAGGCTTAATGATAGTAGAAGATTTTCAGTTTGAAATAGACGAGTCCACACAAGGCATGAGAATAGGTATACCTTTAGGTGAGGATGAATTAACAGAAGAGATTAACAAAATAATTGATGAAGTTGTAAATGATGGAACATACGAGCAATGGTATGAGGAATATACAGAATATGCAAAAAGTCTTGGACTTTAAATAGAAAAATCCTAGGCAATTAGAGGAGTGAATGAAGTGTATCAAACAGTTATAAGTCTGTGGAACAAATATGATTATGTGTATATAGATGGTTTAGTAGGAACCCTATGGCTTGCTGCAATAACCGTGCTTATAGCAACAGTACTTGGTACTATAATTGCTATAATGAAGATGTCAAAGATTAAGTTATTTGACATATTTACATCTATCTATATTGGGGTTTTAAGAGGAACTCCCATACTATTACAATTATATTTTTTCTGGTTAGTACTTCCAAACCTAGTTCCTTTTAAAATAAGTGATACGGCTTGTATTATAATAGCTTTGATTATAAATGCTAGTTCTTATGTGGCTGAGATTATTCGTGCAGGAATACAAGCAGTAGATAAGGGGCAAGTAGAAGCTGCAAGGAGTTTAGGTCTTTCAAGTTCTAATACTATGAAAAAGGTTGTATTGCCACAAGCAATAAAAAATATACTTCCAGCTCTAGGAAATGAATATATTTCTATGGTAAAGCAAGCTTCGTTAGCATCTGTATTCTTTATAAATGAGCTTACGACATCATATAGAACAGTACAATCAGCAACATTTCTAGCAGTGCCATCACTTGTGATTGCAGGCATAATTTATCTCATAGTTACAACAGTATTGAGCAAGGTACTTGGAATCTTTGAGAGGAGGTTACAAAGAAATGAGTGACAATGCATTGATAAGAGTAGAAAACCTAAATAAGTTCTTTGGTAAACTAGAGGTACTAAAGAATATTTCTGAAAGTATCAAGGAAGGAGAAGTAATTTCCATAATTGGGCCATCTGGAAGTGGGAAAAGTACATTTCTTAGGTGCTTAAATTTATTGGAAGAGCCTACAAGTGGCAAGGTTATATTTAAGGGGATAGATCTAGCTAGCAAGGGTGTAAACATAGACAAACATCGCCAAAGCATAGGTATGGTATTTCAATTATTCAATGTTTTTCCTCATCTAAGTGTTCTAGACAACATAACATTGACCCCAATACTTGAGAAAAGGATAGCAAAGGCAGATGCTCGAAGACAAGCTGAAGAACTACTTAAAAGAGTGGGCTTACTAGATAAAAGGGATGAATACCCAACAAAGCTATCTGGAGGACAAAAACAAAGATTAGCTATCGTTAGAGCTTTAGCTATGGATCCTGATGTAATACTCTTTGACGAACCAACAAGTGCTTTGGACCCAGAAATGGTCAAGGAAGTATTGGAAGTAATCAAGGGACTAGCACAGACAGGGATGACTATTGTTATCGTGACTCATGAAATGGCATTTGCAAAAGAGATTTCAGATAGAGTGATATTTATGGCTGAGGGACTTATACAAGAGCAAGGCTCTCCTGAAGATATATTCAATACCCCCAAGAATCCTAGAACTATAGAATTTTTAAGTAAGGTACTTTAGAGGAGGTTTTTAAGTGACAGATTTAGAATTTCTATCAAATGTTATAGAAGAAAAAGAGAATCTATTTATTGATCTAAGTAGTAAAATTTGGAGTTTTGCAGAGCTTCCATATGAAGAATATAAATCCTCTGAGCTATTATGGAATGCATTAGAGGTAGAGGGCTTTACTATAAATAAAAGTGTAGCTGGTATGCCTACGGCATTTACCGCAAGCTTTGGAAGTGGAAGTCCAGTATTTGGTTTTCTTGGTGAATATGATGCTCTTGATATACTTAGTCAAGAAGCTGGAAATCCAGTAAAGATTCCAATAAAAGAAGGAGCTCCAGGACATGGATGCGGTCACAATCTATTAGGTGTAGGGTCTCTTGCAGCAGCTATTGCTGTTAAAGAATACCTAGTTGAGAATAAAAGAGAAGGAACAGTAATATATTTTGGTTGTCCAGCTGAGGAAGGGGCTGGTTCTAAGCAATTCATGGCAAGGGCAAGGATATTTGATAATGTGGATTTTGTATATACTTGGCATCCAGCTACAATCAATGAAGTACAATCTAACCGTAGTTTAGCAATAATGGGTGCAAACTTTGAGTTTAAAGGAATCACATCTCATGCAGGAGGTTCACCTCATTTAGGGAGAAGTGCCCTAGATGCAGCAGAGCTAATGAGTGTAGGTGTTAATTATCTAAGAGAGCATATGATTGATCAAGCACGTATACATTATGCATATGTAGATGCAGGAGGAGTTTCCCCAAATGTTGTACAGGATCATTCTCTTATCAAATATGAAGTCCGATCACCAAAAGTAAAACAAGTAAAGGAACTATTTGAAAGAGTGGTAAATGTAGCAAAAGGAGCAGCTTTAATGACAGAGACTACTATGAGTTATGAGATTACTATGGCTTTTTCTGACTACATAACAAATTCTGCATTGGCTGAAATTGCTGATGAATGTTTAAATGAAGTGGGTGCACCTAAATGGGATAAGGAGGATTATGAATTAGCTAAGAAGTATCTTTTATCCTATGATAATGTTACTCTAGACTCAATTAAAGAGAAAATAATCGAGATATATGGTGAAGAAAAACTAGAGGAATTATTAGATAATCCTTTAGATTCAATTATTCACCCTTATGACTCTAAGAATAAAGCTTACTCCTCTGGTTCTACAGATGTTGGAGATGTAGGTTATGCAGTACCTACTCTTAACTTTCATATAGCCACTGCATGTATTGGGAATGTTGGGCATACTTGGCAAATGACTAGTCAATCTGGAAGTAGAATTGCGAATAAGGGTATGATAACTGCAGCAAAGGCTATGGCGTTAACAGCTGTAAGGACTATGGATAGACCAGATATAATCGAGAAAGCTAAGGAAATAGTATTGAAACAAAATGGTGGAGCTTATCAGTGTCCTTTACCAGATTCTCTTGAACCACCAATTGGCAGATATTAAACCCTGTTGATTAAATGCATATAATTCTGTATAATTTATTGAAGATGATACCAATATTAAGGTATCATCTTTAAGTATTTAAAGTAGAATTTGGAGGAAAAATTGTGAAAAAAAATGAAATTATAGAATTTGAAATAGATAAGGTTGAATTTCCAAACAAGGGTCTATCAACATATGAAGGTGAAATTCTTAGATTTAAGGGTGGTATAGAAGGGCAAAGGGTTAAGGCAAGAACGAGCAAATGGAAAAAGGGAATTATGGAAGCGAAAATCCTTGAAGTTCTAGAAAAGTCTCCAATGGAAACAGAAAAGGGATGCGCTCATTTTGGTGTATGTGGAGGCTGTGCTTATCAAAGTCTTTCATATGAAAATGAGTTGAAGTATAAGGAAAAACAAATTAGAGACCTATTTGAAAGAGAAGGCCTGGATATAAATCTACTTGGTATCGAAGGAAGCCCTGTAGTTGGAGCATACAGAAATAAGATGGAATATACCTTTGGAGATGAAGAAAAGGATGGACCATTAACTCTAGGTCTTCATATGAAGGGTAGATTCTACGAAGTAGTCAATGTTTCTGATTGTAACATCGTAGATACTGATTTTACACTTGTTCGTGAAAGTGTAAGAGCCTATTTTGATGAGGAAAAGCTACCATTTTACAGGACTAGAAAGCATGAAGGTCTTTTAAGACATCTAGTAGTTAGAAAAGCAGCTAAGACTGGGGAAATACTCATAAACTTAGTAACTACAAGTCAAGGAGAAATCAATACTTCTGAATTTGTAGAGCTATTGCTATCATTAGAATTAGAAGGAAAAATAGAAGGT
>CAYZZR010000037.1:0-14997 GCA_964482775.1 uncultured Tissierella sp.
ATTTCCTTTCCCCATTTGTGAGCTATGAAAAAAAGAAGATAGATCAGGTATAACAGACATCTGCCAGCCTAGTAGTGCAATATCAAAATCTCCTGTTAAAAGACGATTGTTCAATTCTTCCCATTCCTTAGCTTTATCTTCTTTACTTATATCCTCTTTATTTATTGTTTTAAAGTCTAATATAATATCAATGCCTACATCCCTTAAATCATCTCTTAACATTTCTGCAATCCTTAATCTAAGTTGATTAGATGGATTGGTTATAAGTTTGAAAGACAATTTGTTTCCATTCTCATCTTCACGAATCCCGTCACCATCCTTATCCAAATAACCATTTATACTAAGTAATTCTTTACTTACATCAGCGTTATAACCATAAATGTTTGCCTCATCTGAAAGCAGCCATGAATTTGGATGTATTGGCACATCAACTTGTGAAGCATGTCCTAAATATAACTTTTGAATTATCTCTTGTCTATCTATTCCATAATACATCGCTTTTCTAAGCTCTGAACCCTTATCCTGTGAAAACATCTGGTTATTGAAATTAAAACCTAGAAATTCATAATCTGAGGAAATATATTCTATAGTTCTTATTCTAGTATTCTGCTTATATTTGTCCCAATCAACATCTCTAACTGGTGATATGTGTATTTGTCCTGCTTCATATGCTGTAAGATACAAATCTTCATTCCCTAAGACTTTGCCTTTAATGCTAGTAATACTTGGTTTTCCTTCTCTATATGTCTGATTGGCTACTAAATTAACGCTTTTAAATTTATCATAGCTTTCATATTTATATGGACCAGTTCCAACCGGAATATACTCATCCATCTTTAAGGCTAAAGCTAGATTAAATGTACCATTAGGATTTTTAAATCTATGGCTAGCTATTATTGGAAAGGTAAGAATTTCTAGATTGTTATTGTATCCTTCTTTAAACTTAATATCTATATTATAGTCATCAATAATACTAGCACTTAAAACATTTCCTTTGCCTCCCAAAAATGAAGCTCCCACTAAAGTTTCAATCATTTTTATGTAAGGAGTTGAGCCTCCAGCATTATTAATGACATTTACTGAAAACAAGACATCATCCGCTGTGAATTTCTCTCCATCATGCCAATAAACATCCTGGCGTAAACCTAAAGATATAGTTTTCCCTCCATCTTTTATATCATATGTATTTACAAGACTTGGTATAGGTTGTAAGGATTCATCTAACTCAAATAGGCTATCGAAAATCAGTTTACTAAAGTGATAATAGCTTTCATTGTTGTTCATTATAGGATTTAGACTGCTAAATGGAGTTAATGGCAATATGATTTCTCCCTTGTTAACTATTAGATAATCTACTTTTTCCTTGCTCTCCTGTTGAACACTATCTACAATCGGATTACAGCCTGATAAAACTAATATTATACAGCAAATAACAATCATAATTTTTTTTCTAAATTTCAACATATCCACCTCTATGCAAGGAATCTACAATGCTTTTTATATATTCTCTAATATTTATTATAACAAATGTATACAATGTATTTATACTATCAGGTTTTTCCATATAACCTTCATAAAGAAATTTATAGATTTTATAATTAAAATAGACCTTTTCAATATATTCATCAGTTTCCTTAAAAGGAATGCTAATCAACTCTTTGCCATTATTACTGTAATCATCATCTTTAAGCCACTTATTCACATTTCCACTTCCTGCATTATATGCAGCTAGTATAAGTTGTAACTCACTATTAAACTCCTTACTCAACTGCTTTATATACCAAGTACCAACTCTTATATTTATTTCAGGTTCAAATAGCTTGTCTTGAGTATAATCTTTAATTCCTATACTTGTAGCTCCCCAATCACCCGTAGTTTTACCTATCTGCATCAAGCCCCTAGCATCTTTACTAGAAATGGCAGTCTTATTATATTTACTTTCAACATTTATAATCGCGGCTACTAAAAATGGGTCTACATCAAACTCTTGGGAATATTTATTTATAAAATCCTTATATGCAATAGGAAATATAGTAGATATTACTAGTCCAATCACTATAGATATAATGATCACAGTTACTATTATTTTTAGTATTACTTTTACCATTTTATTCAAAAATACAAACACTAAAAAATACCTCCATTATTGCTTTAACTTCTCAAGCATCAAGTCTAAATTTTTCTCTAAATCTATAAGATCTCCATTGTTATATAGTGTTATTGTTGATTTTGATTTTTTTTCTTCAATACTAATTTGTGAATTTATCTTTGACATAGCTTCTCTTTTGTCTATCTTATCTCTTGCCATTAGTCGACTTAATTGAGTCTCTAAATCCGTATATACCAACCAAATCTCTTCGAAGTTTAAATCATATAATAGTATTTGATCCATAGCTTCAAAGAGTAAGGGTATATCAACAAAAATAATCCTATTATCTCTACAAGATTCATCAACTTCCACCACTATTTGAGTAAAAACTCTAGGATGGACAATTTTATTCAAAGTATCTCTAATTACAGGGTTGTCAAATATAATTCTACTAAGTTTTTTTCTGTTTATTGTTTTATCTTCAAGCAGGATCTTTAAACCAAAGGTATCCACTATATCATAATATGCAGGTTTCCCAACTTCAACAACTTGTCGTGAAATCATATCAGCATCTATTACCTTATAGCCTTTTTTCAATAGCATATTTGATACAGTAGATTTTCCTGTAGCAATTCCACCAGTTAAGCCTATTAGCCTACAATTATTTAGTATCATACCAACTATCTCCAATCATGAAATCTACCTTTAAAGGAATTGCTAGAGATACACTGTTTTCCATAATATTCTTAACCAAGGATCTTACTTCATCAATTTCATCAACATGAACTTCTATTATCAATTCGTCATGAACTGTCAGTATTAATCTTGATCTGAAATTATTATTTTTTAGTTCATTATATACCTTGACCATTGCAATTTTAATAATATCAGCTGCACTCCCTTGTATAGGAGTGTTCATAGCAATTCTCTCGCCAAATGCTTTAACATTAAAATTCTTAGCATTTAATTCAGGTATATACCTTCTTCTTTTTAATATAGTTTCTACATATCCTTTTTCTTTACCTTCTTCCACTATATCATCCATGTATTTTCTAACAAGGCTAAAATTCTTAAAGTAGTTTTCAATATATTCCTTTGCTTCTTTTCTTGTTATGTTTAAATCTCTAGACAATCCATAATCACTAATCCCATAAACTATACCAAAATTTACAGCTTTAGCTTTATGTCTCAAATCAGCAGTAACTTCATCTATTGACACATGGAATACTTCTGAAGCAGTTTTTCTATGAATATCTTCTCCCATAGTAAATGCCTCTATCATTTTAGGATCCTCTGAAATATGAGCCAAAACTCTTAACTCAATTTGAGAATAGTCTCCATCCAAAAGCCTAAAGTCTGGAGTCTCTGCTATAAATGCCTTGCGGATTCTTCTTCCATCTTCTGTTCTGATTGGAATATTTTGAAGATTTGGATCTGTACTAGATATTCGTCCAGTAGTGGCAATCGTCTGATTGAAACAAGAATGTATCCTACTTGTATCTTTATTTATAAGTCCTACCAAACCATCTATATATGTGGACTTCAATTTTACAATTTGTCTATATCTTAGTATTTTTTCAATAATTGGGTGTTGGTCAAAAAGCTTTTCCAATACTTCTACATCTGTTGAATATCCTGTCTTTGTCTTCTTTATTACAGGTAACCCAAGCTTTTCAAACAATATCTCACCAATTTGCTTAGGTGAATTGATGTTAAATTCCATATCAGCAAGCTCATAAATAGTAGTAGTCAATAAGTTGATCTCTTCATCATAAATTTTTCCTAATTCATTTAATTCATACTCATCAACCTTAAATCCTATAAATTCCATACTTGCTAAAACTTCAACTAAAGGCAATTCAACTTCAGTAAATAGCTTCTCCATTCCTTGCTCTATTATTTTTTCCATCATTATTTTCTCTAATTTTGTTAGAGACTCTAGAACATAGGAAATATGATTCATTATTTCTTCTTGACTTAGATCATCAAAGGTTTTGGCATTTTTACCTTTTCCAAATAGTGTTTCACTATCAATTCCATAGCTTCCAATATACTCTTCACTAAGATTGTTTATTGAGTAGCTTGATTGACTTGGATTAATCAAATATTGAGCAATCATAGAATCAAATGTAAAATTATTTATCTTTATTCCTAGCCTAAATAATTGTACAATATCAACTTTTAAATTATGTCCAATTTTATTGATATTCTCATCTTCAAATAGGCCTTTAAAGTTCTCAATAAATTCATCTTTATATTTTTTTAAATCCAAATAATAAGTTATACTATCAGGAGTCTTTATACCTATAGCGATAATATTATTTTCAATGTAATTTTTGGTATTTATAATGAAATGAAAGGCAAATTTACCTACAGTTTTTATATTCTTTGCTAATTCATTAAACTTTGAAGTCTCCAAATATTCGCACTTATAATCAAATTGGATATCATTTGTTTTCTCCATATATTGACTAGGAATTTTATTTAAGAGGCTTTTAAATTCCAACTCGCTATAAGCTAATTTCAAATCATCCCAATTAGGTTCTATAACCTTTAGATCTTCCAAGGAATACTCTAAAGGAACATTAGTAATAATTTCTCCTAACTTCTTGCTTAAATATGCAAGACTTTCATTTTCTTCAAGGTTTTCCTTAAGTTTTTTACCACTAATACTGTCAATGTTTGCATAAATATTCTCAACATTCCCGTATTCTTTAATGAGTTTTAAACCTGTTTTTTCACCAATACCAGGTACTCCAGGTATATTGTCTGACTTGTCTCCCATAAGACCCTTTAGATCAATAAATTGATGTGGTTCTATTCCGAAATCTTCTATGATTCTATTTCGATCATATACTTCTATCTCAGTAATACCTTTCTTAGTTAATATTACTTTAGCCTTGTCAGTAGCTAGTTGCAAATAATCCTTATCTCCAGTAACCAATATGACTTCCAGTGATTGCTCTTCTCCTATTTTAGCCAAGGTCCCTGCTATATCATCAGCCTCGTATTCGTTCATCTCCATAGTCTTTATATGCATACTCTCTAAAATCTCTTTTATCATTGGAAATTGTTGTGCAAGCTCAGAAGGAGTAGACTGTCTTGTTCCTTTGTATTGTTCATATTCTTTATGTCTAAAAGTAGGTCCTTTTTTATCAAAAGCAACACATATATATTCTGGTTTATATTCTTCATTAATCTTATAAAGCATAGTTAAAAAGCCATATACTCCATTTGTATACAAACCCTTCTTTGTAGTCAGTAATGGCAAGGCATAAAAAGCTCTATGTAACAAAGAACTTCCATCTATAATCATAATCCTCTTATCGTTCACTGTATAACCACTCCTTCGTATTCATATCTTAAGTATACCTTAAATCACGATTCAGGTAAACAATCAGTGAAATAATTATTGCAAAATTGATTAATATATGTTATTATAACGAAGTGAGTTAGCCCACCTCGTACAGTGGTGTGAAGCAATTGAATCGCAATTGCTGTTGATACTTAAATCTTGTGATTATGCCGGTGTGATGGAATTGGCAGACGTACTGGACTCAAAATCCAGCGGTGGCAACACCGTGCCGGTTCGACTCCGGCCACCGGCACCATAATATTAACACAAAATAAAACTCTAGATTACAATCTAGAGTTTTATTTTTGTCTAAATTCGTGTATTGACAACTGTATATACACTTGTTATAATAGAGAAAGAAATTAACGAGGAGGTTTTTAAATGAAAGTTAAACAGCTAACAATTGCAGCTTTACTTACGGCATTAGCCATCATCATCCCTTTTATCATCTTTTTCAAAATAGTTATTCCACCCTTCTCTGCAACTTTAGGAGCTCATGTTCCTATGTTCGTTGCTATGCTATTAGGGCCAAAGGTGGCCATTATGGTCGGTCTTGGATCAGCTTTTGGATTTTTCCTAAATCTTGGACCATTAGTTGGGGTAAGAGCATTTATGCATGTTTTTGTTGGTTTAATAGGTTCTTCTCTCATAAATAAAGGCCTAACCTATAGGAAAGTATCAATTATAACAGCACCTATACATGGACTATTAGAGGCAATGGTTATCATGCCATTTATAGGATTTGATGTATACAATTTACTTATAGTAACCTTTGTAGGTACAATTCTTCACCATTTTGCTGATTCATTTATTGCCCATGTCCTAGTTACTGTGCTAGAAAAAGCAAAGATAACTAAATTTGCATAAAAAAAGGTCTATAACACCAAAGTTATAGACCTTTTTCTATTTACGATACTTATTTACGTTTACAAGATGTTCATCATATGTCTTTGAAAAGACATGTCCATTTTCAGCAAATACATAATAAAAATAATCATGTTCTTCAGGATATAGAGCAGCTATTATAGAATTCTTTCCTGGAGATGCTATTGGTCCAGGAGGTAGTCCAAGGTTTTTATAGGTGTTATATGGATTCTCTTTTTCCAAGTCAGCATATAGCACTCTAGTCATGTGCTCCTTTCCTTCCCCTAAGCCATATATTACTGTTGCATCTATTTGTAGTAGCATTCCTTTATCTAATCTATTATAAATTACTCCACTTATCCTAGCTCTTTCTTCATCATTATATGCTTCTCTTTCGATTAGAGATGCTATGGTTAGAATTTCGTGTTTTGATAAACCTAATTCTTTAGCTCTATCAATATACTCTTCTGAAAATACATTATCCATCGTGTCTGCTAATTTTGAAACTATGTTGGATATATCTTGTCCCTTGTTAAAATAATAGGTATCAGGGAATAGATAGCCTTCCATATTGAAGTACAAGCTACTTGTATCAAAATTAAATCCTTTAGTAGCAAAATAGGTATTCGTTGCTTCTATAAAATCATCTCTAGAGCCTATCCCTGCATCTTCAACCTTTTCTGCCATTTGATATAAAATAAATCCCTCTGGAAAAGTAATCTTAATTTGTTCTAACTGTTCACCTTGCTGGATAATTTCATAAATTTCATCAATAGAAATCTTGGATTCAATAGTATAAGTACCAGGCTTAATATTTTTAGCTATATCTTGTCCCTTATATCTAAACCATAATTTGCTTCTAATAATTCCATCTTCAAATAGACTTCCAGCTACTGATCCTAAAGAAGCACCGCTTGGAATTTCTATCTCTACATCTGTATCATTAGCAGAAATAGATAGATAATTTGGTAAATATATAACTGCAAATATTCCTATTGCTATTATTAAAATTAAAAATATTAGTATAAATTTCTTCATAAGTTCCTCCATTGTGTTCTTATCTCTAATATACCAATTGAAAAAGAGTAATGCAATAAAATAAAAGAAAAATCCATAGTATTTTATAAAATACCATGGACTCTAATTCTAGTATCTCAAAACTGCTGCTACTATACTATTATCTGGTATTTCCTCTGGGGAAACAGAAAAAACATTTCCTCCCCTTGATAGTGTTAATAAAGAAGCATATTCTATTAAGTCTTCATCACCATCAATAAGCTCAGCATGTATTTCTATGGAGTTATTTTCATGATTATACTTACCCCATTGTTCACTATTTCTATCTAAAAATAGTGACTCAATTTGACCAGAAAAAGCTGCAGGAATTATTTTTTCTAGAGAATTAGCAAACAACTTATTCCTTTGACCATGGTATTGCTTGTATTTCTCTTTAGCTAGCCTTTGATCCTTTATGAAAAGTGGTTCAACTATTTCCCATGCCAACTTATGAAGCTCATTACCATTCAAAAGTTCTGGATTTCCTCTTATAAAATCTTCTACAATATAAGGGTAGTTACTCTTTTCCCTATAAATAGGTAGCAAATATTCTACACCAGCTAAAACTAATGGTACTATATCTCCCTTATTCATTTCTAACAAAGACTCGTCTATAGCTCTAAAGTACCTAGTTAACTCATTTCTTTCATAATCATTCTCATTTCCTTGAGCCTGTGTAACCTTATTATATACAAGTTGATTTTTACCTGTTTGATTGGATATTCGTTCTTGATTGTTTCCAGGGTCATCATCTACTTGAACATCATGCATACTATCAGGTGCGTCTAAAAGCTCTACTTCTTTAATATTTTGCCTAGTACATCTAAATAACCTTACTTGATTTTTACTTAGGGCTAAAATATTGAACTGCCCATTACCTGTGAATAAAGGAAGTAGTGGTTTGATGTGAATATTTTGCCCTATAGTAACAGATTCTTTAAATTCAAAAGGAATTCTATAATAATCTACTCCCCCTGAATGAATAAATAAAGCCAATCCATCACTTTGATTTTGCCAAAATCTAATCTCATCAATAAGATTTGTAGCAGGATTTAGAAAGCTTTCTACTTCTGCTTTAGTCATTTCCATATCATATAACTCAGCTTCTGCTTCTCTGAGAAGCTGCTTAAATTTAATTGGATTTTGTCTTATATCTACACCACTTCTAAAGGTAGGCATATATATGGAAATAAACAATCCCTTCTCCTTATTTATTAGCTCCTGTAATTCTTGTATAGTTAATATATCCATAAACATTCTCCTTTTTTAATATTTAAATCTAAAAAGATCTATTATTAAAAGAATAATTAATTGTAGATTAATTAATAATAGAAAATATTTATGATATTAATTTGCCCTTAAATTTCTCTTCTACTAAGGTATATAAAGTAAAGATAGTTATAATTATATTATTGGTAATTTTTGTTAAATTATTCAAAAAGATAGCTTGTCATCGTCAAAGATCCTAGCTCACATGATTTATTAAAGCAAGTAATCTTATCATCTTCATTTGATGCCCCAAGTATATATAATAGGGGATAAAAATGATCTGGCGTTGGAACAGCAAGTCTTGCAACATCACCAATATCCTTATATTTCAATATTTTATCATGGCTTTTATTTAAAATATTTTCATTTATAAAATCATCAAATTTATAAGCCCAATCAAAGCCTTTGTTTCCCACATGCCAATCAACTAGTCTCAGATTATGAACTATGTTGCCGGAGCCAAATATAAGAACCCCTTCATCTCTCAAAGCTCTTAATTCATTCCCAATTTTATAGTGAACTTCTGCTGAAGCATTGGCATCTATACTTATTTGAAAGACCGGTATATCTCTTTCTGGATACATATGAACCAATACTGACCATGTACCATGATCTATTCCCCAGGAGTCATCAAATTTACTCTCTTTTGAAATCAAGTCCATAGATCTATTTGCAAGACTTGGTAATCCTGGTGAATTATAAATAATTTCATACAACTCTTTTGGAAATCCATACATATCATGAATTGTTTTCGGATTCTCTTCATTCATAATTTTTGTCCCATCAGTATACCAATGCGCAGAAATAGAAATTATAGCTTTTGGTTTAGGAATTCTTTTAGCAATACTTCTCCATCCTTTAGTATACTCATTATCTTCAATAGCATTCATAGGCGATCCATGACCTATAAAAACCAGCGGCATCTTTGACATAACATCCCTCCTAGATATTGTTCTGAATAGTATTTATTACCTTTATACCCAAATCAGATTCTAAAAAGTCAATTGTGGAACTTGGCAAAAGTTTATAAGCCTCATCAATTCTATCCTCTTTAATAAGCTGCCTAACATAGGATGCACTTATAGGATCATTGTTCGATTCAATTCTAGTGACTATCTTTACAGAAATATTGTATCCTTCTAATATTTTTTTTAAGGATTCATTGTATTGAGAGGTAACTATATCTTTTGGCTCTGAACCTAAAAATCTAATATCTATACAAAGACCTTTGGCTATCTTCTCAGCAAATATTTTTGCATCAAGCTCAGTATATATTTCAAGCATCTTATCTTTTTGTTTAATAAAATACGTTGGAAAGGTACCTCTAGAAATAATATATGGTCCTCCCTTCAATACCTTTATTCTTGGTTCATCTTTGAACTCATTTAATAAAATATTAAATCTTGCTTCAAAAGGAAAAATAGATAAATCTTCTTCTACAACAAATATTAAAAGTTCCTCTACTTCTTTTAATGCACTAGTAATTAAATATTTATGTCCTAAAGTCATTGGATTACAGTTTACTACTATTGCTCCTCTTTTACCTTTTTTGCTTCCAATTTTATCTTCTATACTTTTTATCCATTTATTAAAATTATAAAATCCACCCTCCAAAAGCATTACCTTTTCAGTAGAAAACACTTCCTTTAAGCCAAGGGATTCAAATATATTTTTATTGTTTGGAGTTGTAAATATAAAATAAGAACCAAAACCTTTCTCCAATATATATTCTAATAGGGAATTATATATTATACCAATAGCGCCTTGACCGCTATAGGTACATTTTGCAAAGAAATATTTTAGTATATTACCAGAAGCTGAGCCCGTAGCTATAATATCACCATTATCCCTGATTACAAAAGTCTTGTCTGGATAATCATATTCAACATCAAATATTTTCAAAAATTCCTTTATCTCTTCTACTTCTGTTGGATTATTCAAGTTGATTTCATCACTAAAAAACATTATTCTACCTACCTTTTCTAATAATATTATCATTATAACATTTTATATGTACTTAAAACATCCTATTACTATAAAAAAAGAGTTGCTTTCGCAACTCTTATTTTTTAACCTCATATATACAATCAATTATTCTACCGTCTCTATATTCTGAGAAACCAATTACTCTATCAGTCTTTTCAATTGGTTTTGCTTTTCCCATTACCTTTTCTGAGTATTCCTTTAAGTCCTTAATATCTATTATGTCTAGTTTAGCTTCTTTAAATAAGTCTATTAAGTCTTGTCTTAATGGGTTAACGCATATTCCTCTTTCTGTAACCAAAACATCTATAGTGCTTCCTGGAGTAGTTATAACATCAACTTTATCCTTTATCAAAGGAATTCTAGAAGAGAATAACTTAGAAACAATTATGGATAATTTACTACCTGCTGCAGTATCTTGATGTCCACCTGAACCACCCATAAGTATTCCATGAGAACCAGTGGATACATTTACATTAAAGTTTGTATCTATTTCAGTAGCACCAAGTATTACAACATCTAGGTTATCTACAACAGCTGAAACTTCTGGATTTCCGTATTGTGAAGCACTCATTCTAAGATGGTTTTTATTTTTACTTAAGGACTCTATAGCCTTTAAATCAAAGCATTGAACATCAAATAAGGAGTCAAATAAGCCTTCTTCTAGCATGTCTGTCAAGTATCCTGTGATTCCGCCTGAGGCAAAGCTACCCTTTATGTTGTTCTCAATCATATAATCTCTTAAGAATGATGTAACAGCCAATGATATTCCACCTGCACCACTTTGGAAGCTTATGCCATCCTTTAATAATCCAGATGCTTCCATTACATTTAGTGTATCCTTTGCTATTTTAAGTCCTATTGGATCCTTAGTTATCATAGTAGTACCAGAAACAATTCCTGATTTTAATCCTATAGATTCTACCAATAAAATATGATCCACATAGTCTTCAGTTATATCTGCTGGATAATTAGGATATTCTAATAATGAGTCAGTTATAGCAACTACCTTTTTAGCCATCATGCTATCAGCTATAGCATATCCTAAGGTACCACAAGAATTAATGCCATTAACACCAGATATATTTCCCTTGTTATCACTACTTGGGGATGCTATAAAGGCAACATCAATTTCTAATTCACCATTTAAAATAGATCTTGCTCTACCACCATGGGATTGCATTACTATGTTACCTTTTAGTTCCCCATAGCTAATAGCTTCTCCTAGTTGACCTGATATATATGATGTAACTATGTTTTTAATAGTACCATCTTTAATCATTGGAACTAACTCACTATGAGCTGGGAATAAAGAACTAGCAACTAAAGTAATATCTTTAATTCCATTTTCTTGAACCTTTTTCATTATTAAATTTAATACTCTGTCACCATTTCTTAAATGATGATGAAAGGATAATACCGCATTATCCTTAATATCTAATGCTTTAAAAAGCTCATCTATATTCTCTGTTACTTTACTACTCTTTTCTCCTTTTGTGGGATATTCGGATTTGTCTATGATTTTAACAGAGTCTAAATCAATATTATTTAAGTAATCCATCATATTCCTCCTTATAGTCTCCACTCATTTTTAGCAAGTTTAAGGCTCTTTTAATTATAGGGGCATCAACCATCTTTCCATCAAGTGAAAATGCTCCTAGACCCTTTTCATTTGCTACCTTAACCCCTTCTACTACTCTAAGAGCATAATTTACTTCTTTTTCAGAAGGTGCAAATATATTGTTAACAATATCAACGTGTCTAGGACTAATTAGTGCTTTTCCTGTCATTCCTAGATCCTTTGCATTTAACGCATCAATTTTTAGTCCTTCATAATCGTCAGTATCTGTCCAAGGCGTATCTATAGCTTCAATTTGTAATGCTTTTGCAACAGCAATAATTCTTGATCTTGCATAAGCAATTTCATCAGATTGCTTAGTACGCTTAGCACCTAAATCAAGAGTTAAATCTTCAGCGCCTAACAATACTCCTGTAACCTTATCTGATTTTGATAATATTTGTAAGGACATTTCCAATCCCATCGAAGTCTCAATTAGACCAATAACCTTTAAATCAAGATTGTTTTTCGTCAAAAATTTATCTAATTCTTCCATAGATTTAACATCTGCTTTTGGCAAAACTATTCCAGTAATATCTAAATCTTTTATAGCTTCTAAATCTTCATAGAAAAAAGGTGTATCTAATGGATTAACTCTAATAAAGACATCTGCTTTAGTTTCAAATGAATTTAAATACTCACATACTAATATTCTAGCTGCATCCTTTTCATTTATTGCAACAGCATCTTCTAAATCTATAATTAAGCCATCTGCTCCTAGTATATCTGAACTTTGAAGCATTCCCGGATTATTTCCTGGCATAAAAAGCAAAGTTTTATAACTCATCTTGTTCACTCCCTCTTCTTACACAGGCTTTAACCCTAGCTTTAATAGTAAAGTCTAAGGCACCCTTATCTTTTGCTACAACTTTAGCGTCGTTAACTCCTTCAGCTTGAAGAGTTGTAAGTATAGTTTCTTTTATACTTTCCCCAAATTGTTTTTCAACAACACTTTCAATTTCTAGCTCAAGTTTGCCTTCTCCAGGTTGTATCATAATCAAAATATCATTTGATTCCACGCTACCTGCTTTAGCCATTTTTGTTATTTTTGTTGATTCCATTTAAGATACTCCTCTCTACCTAATTGATATAGATTGTTTCCCTTAGAATCTATAATTACTGTTGCCGGAAAATCTTCAACGTATACTTTTCTAATTGCTTCAGCACCTAAATCCTCATATGCAATTATTTCTGCAGTTTTTATGGATTTAGAAATTAATGCAGCAGCCCCACCTATAGCAGCCATATATACTGCACCATGCTCAACTATTTTTTCAACAACCTCTGGTCCTCTCTTTCCTTTACCAACCATACCCATTAAACCTAAATCTAATAGTTGTGGACTATATGCATCCATTCTATAGCTAGTAGTAGGTCCAGCGGAACCTAAAGCTTGGCCTTCTTTTGCTGGGGTTGGGCCTACGTAATAAATACAAGCGCCCTTAACGTCTATTGGTAATTCCTTGCCTTGTTCGATTAATTCTACTAATCTTTTATGTGCTGCATCTCTAGCAGTATACATATATCCTGTAATATAAACGTTATCTCCAGGCTTTAAATCCTTCAAGGCCTCTCTAGTGAATGGTGTATTTAATTTTATATCCATTTTAATCCTCCTAAAGTGTAACTTCTTTATGCCTTGTTGCATGACAGTTAATATTTACAGCAACAGGTAATCCTGCAATATGTGTTGGATAATACTCTATTGCTACCTTAAGTGCAGTAGTTTTTCCACCGAAACCTTGTGGTCCAATACCTAGAGCATTTATCTTCTCTAACATTTCTTTTTCAAGATCTGCATAATATTCATTTTTATTATATTTATCTAAATCACGCATCAAAGCTTTCTTAGCTAGTAGAGATACTTTTTCAAATGTACCACCAACACCAACACCAACAACAATTGGTGGACATGGGTTAGGTCCAGCTAATTCTACAGTTTCAAGGATAAATTTCTTTACGCCTTCTAATCCATCAGATGGTTTAAGCATAGTCAGTCTTGACATGTTTTCAGAACCAAAGCCTTTAGCAGCAACCATTATTGTCAATTTATCTCCAGGAACAACTTCATAATTTACTACTGCTGGTGTGTTGTCCTTTGTATTTACTCTGTTAAGTGGATCTCCTACTACAGATTTTCTAAGGAATCCATCTTCATATCCTTGTCTTACACCTTCATTAATTGCATCTTCAATAAATCCATTTTCAATTACTACTTCTTGACCAATTTTAACAAAAGCAACTACCATACCTGTATCTTGGCACATAGGAACTTGTTCATCATTTGCAATTTCTGCATTTATTATAATTTTATCAAGGATATCTTGAGAAAGCTTCCAATCATCATTTTCTCTTGCTGACTTTAAGGCTTCCATTACATCCTTAGGTAGAAAATAGTTTGCTTCAATTACCATTCTCTTAACTTCTTTTGTTATTAAACTAGCATCTATAGTTCTCATTTCACACATCCTTTTTAAATTAACAATAAATTCAGAGGGAGCCAAGCTCCCACTGAATTCTAAGTTTACTGTATATTAAAAACTATTTTCTTCTGTTTGCTAAAGCTATTACTCTGTTCATTTCGTTATTGATGATCATATATCCTTCATCAACACCCATACCTGGTTTAGCAAGAGTTTGTTTTGCTCCACAAGCTATTGCTATGTTACAGCAAACTTCTGCACTTCTGTTAGTTTCGTTACATGTTCCACCGATGTAAGCTCCAACTCCAACTTGGTTACAATATAATATTGCTTCGATTGT
>CAYZZR010000038.1:0-14707 GCA_964482775.1 uncultured Tissierella sp.
TTAATAATATTTGCTATTATTATGATAATTGGCTCCTTCTATGTGAATAGTACTGTTAAATCCCGAAATTAGAAACGATGTGGACTAGTTAATTTGATAATGACTCACTCCATAGCTTATGTTTGTGTAAGCTTTCAAACCATGTTATAATATTACAAATTGCATAAGACAGTTCGTAACCATCCTGTCTATAAATAAAACTAGGAAAAGTAGATAACGATGTATTTTTTTACATATGTATATTTATTAGTTTTATTATGGGTGGAATTTATATTCTGCCCTTTTATTTTGCAAAAAACTAATATGGAGGAAAAAATGATTAAAGAAGAAAAGATGTTTAACACCAAGAGAATCGCAGTTTCAGGTATTGTCATGGCATTGTATATTACTGTCATGTTTTTTACACAAGGCTTTGCCTTTGGACAGTTTCAAATTAGAATTGCTACATCCATTTATGCTCTTAGCGCAATATATCCATTTTTGATATTTCCTTTAGGATTAAGTAATTTACTTAGCAACATGCTTATGGGTGGTATGGGAATATTTGATATTGCAGGTGGTTTTTTAGTAGGGGTCTTGACCTCTTATTTAGTATATTTGATTAGGAAGCATAAACTAAATGATTGGTTAATTGCGCTTCCAATAATACTTATACCAGGACTAGTTGTCCCAATATGGCTATCATATATTATACAAGTACCATATTTTATTCTTGCGCCTAGTGTTGTTATAGGACAGATTATTCCTGGACTTGTTGGAGTAATATTAGTAAAACAATTGAGAGATAAAATAAATTAATAATGGAGGTTTCAAAATGAGTGGTAGAAACGAAAAGGAATTAGAAGGAGTTACATTGTTAGGAAATCAAGGCACAAAATACAGCTATGATTACGATCCAGGTGTATTAGAAAGCTTTGTTAACAAGCATCCTGACAATGATTATTTTGTTAAATTCAATTGCCCTGAGTTCACAAGTCTTTGTCCAAAAACAGGACAACCAGATTTTGCAACTATTTATATATCATATGTTCCAGACAACCTTTTGGTAGAGAGTAAATCTTTAAAGCTTTATCTATTGAGCTTTAGAAATCATGGAGATTTTCATGAGGATTGCATAAATATTATAATGAAGGATTTAAAAAAGTTACTTGAACCTAAATATATTGAGGTTTGGGGCAAATTTACTCCAAGAGGTGGTCTTTCAATAGATCCATATTGTAACTTTGGAAAAGCAGGCACAAAATGGGAAGATGTAGCCATGAACAGATTATGCTATCATGATATGTATCCAGAAAAAGTAGACAATAGGTAAAGAAGATGAATCTCTTCGATATTGGTATTTGACATAAACCCAGTAGTGTGCTACAATTTCATTGAAAATTAAGAATAGGGTGATAGGATGTTAAAATAATCTATAATTTTGTAAGTGAACAGAAATGCTTTCAGAGCCTGGTTTATAGGCTAATTTTCTGTTGCCAAATTGTAGATTGTCATATACATTTATTAAAACCTTGATATATAATCGAGTCTATTTGTGTATTAATCTGCTTTTAGGTTTAAATCTGAAAGCAGATTTTTTTGTATTTAGGAGTGATGATATGTTACAGATAAAAAATCTAAATATAATGCACATAAGGGATTTAAGGCCGATTCTTAAGGATTTTTCCTTTACATTAAATGAAGGAGACAAGGCTGTAATAATTGGTGAAGAGGGCAATGGAAAATCTACATTGATGAAGATAATATATGATGACAATATAGTAAGTGACTATATTGAATATACTGGAGAAATTTCAAAAAACAATATGATTCTTGGATATTTGTCACAGGAGTTAAATGAAGAGCAAAAAGAAATGACGGTATTAGAATTCTGCTCAGAGATACCAATTTTTTATGATTTAACACCAAAAGAGCTTGCAAATATAGCTGCTAAATTAGGGATAGATATTGAGTTGTTTTATTCAGATCAAAAGGTAGGGAAATTGTCAGGAGGAGAAAAGGTTAAGCTCCAATTGTCTGGAATTTTAATGCAAAGTCCAGATATTCTCTTGCTTGATGAGCCATCCAATGACATAGATATTCATATGTTAGAATGGCTTGAAGGGTTTATAAATAATTGCAAAATTCCTCTACTCTTTATTTCTCATGATGAGACTTTAATAGAGAATACAGCTAATGTCATAATTCATCTAGAACAATTGAAGAATAATACCCTTCCCCAATATACAGTAGCTAAAATGGACTACAAGACATATGTAGACCAACGAATAAATAGACTAACACATCAAGAACAGGTGGCAAGAAAAGAAAGAAGTGACTATGAAAAGCAGCAGGAAAGATATAGACAAATCCTACAAAAGGTTGAGCATCAGCAAAATATTATATCACGCCAGGACCCAGGTGGTGGTAGATTACTGAAAAAGAAGATGCATGCTGTTAAATCCATGGGAAGAAGATTTGATAGAGAGCATGAGAATATGACAGAAATACCAGATACTGAAGAAGCTATATTTGTTAGATTTGATAAAAATATCAATATTCCAAGTGGAAAGCAAATATTAGATTACCATTTAGAAGAATTACAAGTGGAGGAACGTATTTTGGCTCATAATATTGATTTAATGGTAAGAGGGCCTGAAAAGATTTGTATAGTAGGCAAAAATGGAGTTGGAAAGACTACTTTAATTAGAAATATAGCAAGGGAATTATTAAAAAGGACTGATATAAAAGCATCCTATATGCCTCAGGATTATGAAGACCTTCTAGACTTTTCGATAAGTCCAGTAGAGTATTTAACCATTGCAGGAGATAAGGAGGAGGATACCCGTATACGTACCTTTCTTGGCAGCATGAAATATACTGCTGATGAGATGAATCACAAAATATACCAACTATCCGGTGGTCAAAAGGCAAAGCTTCTATTTTTGAAGATGACAATGGATGGTAGCAATGTTCTAATTCTAGATGAACCAACTAGAAATTTTTCACCATTATCAAATCCGGTAATCCGGGAGATATTAAGGGATTATAAAGGGACTATTATAAGCATCTCCCATGATAGAAAATATATAAAAGAGGTCTGTGATACTGTTTATGAACTTAAGGAAGATGGGATTGTTAATATTGCTATGGATATAGAGTATTAAAAGATTTGGTAGCAGAAAAAGTAGACAATAGGTAGATAATTAGTAAATATTTAGTAAAAGGTCACATTTTGTGCTACAATATGGGTATAAGTAACAAAGATCAGTTTGCTCAAAATTTAAAAAATCGGAGGTAATTATATGGCTTTAGTTACATCAACTGAAATGTTCAAGAAAGCTCATGCTGGGGGCTATGCAATAGGTGCCTTTAATGTAAACAACATGGAAATCATTCAAGGTATTATCGAAGCTGCAAAGGAAGAAAAATCAGCACTTATTTTACAGGTATCTGCAGGAGCAAGAAAATATGCAAGTTCTATTTATTTAAAGAAACTAGTAGAAGCTGCAATCGAAGATAGTGGATTAGATATTGTACTACATTTAGATCATGGTGAAGACCTTGAGATTTGTAAGAAATGTATAGATGATGGATTTACATCTGTAATGATTGATGCTTCTCATCATCCATTTGAAGAGAATATCAGAATTACAAAGGAAGTTGTGGAATATGCTCATGCTAGAGGAGTTGTAGTAGAGGCTGAACTTGGAAGACTTGCTGGGGTAGAAGATGCAATAAATGTATCCAAGGAAGATGCTAGCTATACTGATCCAGATCAAGCAGTAGAATTTGTACAAAGAACAGGTATTGACTCATTGGCTATAGCAATTGGAACTAGCCATGGTGCTTATAAATTTAAAGGTGAACCAAAGCTTGATTTTGAAAGATTAGAGATAATCACTAAATTGTTACCAGATTTTCCATTGGTTTTACACGGAGCATCAACAGTTCTTCCTGAATTTGTAGAGTTATGTAATAAATATGGTGGAGACATACCTGGAGCACAAGGAGTACCAGAGCATATGCTACGTCAAGCAGCTAAATCTGGAGTTTGTAAGATAAATATAGATACAGATCTTCGCCTTGCTATGACAGCAGCTATTCGTAAACATTTTGCAGAAAATCCAACAGATTTCGACCCTAGAAAGTATTTAGGACCTGCAAGAACAGCTATTAAAGGAATGGTACAACATAAAATAAAAGATGTATTAGGTTCAAGTAATACAAGTCTATAATACTATAAAATAAGAAGCATTGATTGCTTCTTATTTTTTTGAACCAATATTTTGAATATTTCAAATAATCCTATATAGTATCAACAAAAATATCTTTTAAGTTTAGGGTAATTTATCAATTTATTTAGATAAAGTTACCAAAGAAAGATAAGCTTTTTTAATATAAACTAATATCATAGTTTCGTATTGGAGTGATAATATGGCAATGCTAAAAATGATTTCTATATCAAAATATTTTGGAACTTTTGCGGCAAATGAGGATGTTAACCTTTCTGTTGAGAAGGGAGAAATTCATTCACTATTGGGTGAAAATGGTGCTGGTAAGTCAACCTTAATGAACGTTTTATATGGTCTTTACAAACCTGATAAAGGTGAAATTTATTTTGAAGATAAAAAGCTTAATTTAAAATCTTCAAAGGATGCCATAGATGTTGGGATAGGAATGATTCACCAGCATTTTATGTTGATTCCAGTTCATACAGTATTCGAAAACGTTATCATGGGTATGGGAAAAGAAAAGGGATTCAAAATAGATCATGCTCTATTGGAGAAGGAAATATTGGATATAGCATCAAAATACGGCATGGAAATATCCTTACATAAGAAAGTGTCAGAACTTTCCGTTGGAGAACAGCAAAGAGTTGAAATAGTAAAGGCTTTATATAGAGGTGCAAAGCTCCTAATAATGGATGAACCAACTGCCGTTCTTACACCTCAAGAGACTGAGGAGCTGTTTGTTACCCTAAAAAACATGGCTAAAGGTGGTATGTCAATTATTCTTATTACTCATAAGCTCAAGGAAGTAATGAGTGTATGTGACATGGTGACCATACTTAGGGATGGAAAGGTTACAAACACTGTGGCAATAAAGGATACCAATGAAAATGAACTTATAAAAAATATGATAGGAAGAGAGCTATCACCTGTTAAGCAAGAAAATGAATGCTGTAAGGGTGGTCCTATTCTTGAATTAGAAGGAGTAAACTATGTAGATTCTAAGGGAGTAAAGATCTTAGACAATATAAACATAAAGGTACATTCAGGTGAAGTAGTAGGTATTGCAGGAGTAGATGGAAACGGTCAAAGAGAATTAGCAGAGGGAATAGTAGGTTTATTAAAGGGAGTAGAAGGAAGTATTAGGGTATGTGGTAGTGAAGTAAAAGGAAAGACTATCGAAGAAATTATAAACCTTGGAATAGGATATATACCAGAGGATAGACACAAGAGAGGTCTTATACTGGATTTTACTGTTAGTGAAAATCTTATTCTAAAGGACTATAACAAAAAACCATTTTCAAATAAAGTGTTTTTTAACTTCAATTCAATAAATGAATATGCAGACAATATGATAAATAAATATTCAATAAAGACCTCATGTAAAGAATCATTTGCTAGACAACTATCAGGTGGAAACCAACAAAAGATAGTGGTTGCAAGAGAAATTGATAAGCTTCCAAAACTTCTTATAGCAGTTCAACCTGCCCGTGGGGTTGATATAGGGGCTACAGAGTTTATACACAAACAGATTGTAAGAGCTAAGGAACAAGGAACAGCGGTATTGTTGATTTCAACTGAATTGTCTGAAATAAATTTACTAGCTGATCGAATTGATGTTATATACAAGGGAAGTATTGTTGGAGAGGTTTATAGGGAGAACTTTACTGAAAGTGAAATAGGCCTGATGATGGCAGGTAGCAAGCAGGACCATAAAATAGAACCATTATTACAATAGGAGGGATAATCTTGATCAATAATCAAAAGGTAATAAAAATTGAAAGAAAATTATCCCTTAACTCTAGGGTAATAACTATTGCAGTACCAGTGATTTCTGTGTTTTTAGCTCTATTGATTGGAAGTGTTTTATTACTTTTAATAGATGTAAATCCACTAGAAGCATATAAATATTTGATATTTGGAAACTTTACCAGTATCTACAATGTTTCTGAGATATTTGTTAAAGCTACACCCATTATACTTACTGGTCTAGCCTTTACATTTTCCTATAGATCTGGTTTGTTCAATATTGGAGCAGATGGTCAAATGTTTGCAGGTGCCATAGCAGCAGTATTTATTGGGTTAAAAACCACAAATTTAAGTCCAGTTATAGCTATACCACTTTGTTTGTTAGCTGCTATGATAGCTGGAGGAATCTGGGGACTTATACCAGGACTATTGAAGGGTGTATTTGGTTCTAGTGAGATAATTACTACAATAATGTTTAATTATATAGCTACTTACCTTGTAAGCTATGTAGTTGATAAACCATTGAGAGAAGCAAGTGGATTCTATCCTCAAACTGATCTTATTGGAGAAAGTTCATTTCTACCATATATAATTCCAAGCACTAGATTACATATTGGAATTATTGTGGCAATACTCTTGGCAGTATTGGTCTACCTCATACTTTGGAAGACTCCTTTTGGCTATAGGCTTAGAGCTGTAGGATTGAATCCTGATGGAGCTGAGTACTCAGGAATCTCTATCAATAAGAGTATAATTATTTCCTTGGCAATTAGTGGTGCCTTGGCAGGAGTCGCTGGATTTACTGAGATAAACGGCATACACCATAGGCTATTGGATAATTTTTCTAGAAATGTAGGATTTGATGGAATAGCAGCAGCATTACTTGGAAATACAAATCCTTTTGGGGTAATTACTGCATCAATCCTCTTAGGTATGTTACAAACCGGTGCAAATGCCATGCAAAGAGGGGTTGGGATTCCAGCCAATATTGTAAGTATTATCCAAGCCCTTATTATAATACTGGTTTTAGCCGGAAATAAGTTGAGACCTAAGATTGAGCTTATGATCAATAAAGATAAGGAGGTAGAATAATGAAGGATATATTGACTACTACATTTTTAATCGCATTGTTATCCGCCTCTATTAGACTTACGGTCCCAATATTGTTTGCTGCTTTGGGAGGAATGTATTCAGAGCTTTCAGGAGTGTCAAACATAGGTCTTGAAGGTATTATGTTGATTGGTGCATTTACAGGGGTTGTAGGCTCATACTACTCAGGTAGTTATTGGGTTGGGGCTTTAATGGCCATTATATTTGGTGTACTAATCGCAGCTTTATTTGCTTATATCACAGTTAAGATTAAAATAAACCAAATCGTTAGTGGTGTAGCTATAAACTTATTGGCAGTTGGCTTAACTAGCTTTTTCTTTAGAGCCTTATTTGGAATTACAACAGTTCCAATAACTGTAGAATCATTTAAACCTCTTGAAATTCCTATTCTTTCTAGTATACCTATTATAGGAGAAGTCTTTTTCAAGCAAACGGTTTTGGTTTACATTGCATTTTTACTAGTACCTATTTCTGCCTATTTATTATATAAGACATCTTGGGGATTAAATATTCGTACTGTAGGGGAGCATCCAATGGCAGCTGATACAGTGGGAATACCAGTAGACAAGGTAAGATTTATCTGCGTCCTCATAAGTGGAGCTTTAGGTGGATTGGGGGGAGCTTTTTTATCCTTAGGACAATTTAATATGTTTGTTGACAACATGGTATCTGGTAGAGGTTTTATTGCAGTTGCAGCAGTAATCTTTGGAAAATGGAGTCCAAAAGGAATCCTACTTGCATCTTTACTCTTTGGATTTGCAGATGCATTGCAAATTAGAGTTCAAATGACAAGCTTAAATGTTCCTTATCAATTTTTATTGATGTTCCCGTACCTTTTAACTGTTATTGCAGTAACTGGAATAGTTGGAAAGACATCTTCACCAAGAGCATTAGGCAGACCTTATGAAAAGTAATCATTAATTTAAATTAGATAAGGAGGTGTCTTGTTCTAAAGTTTTGTCCATAAAATTTTAAGGAGGAATATAATGTATAAGAATAAGAAAATATTTGCCCTACTTTTAGTTTTAGTACTTATGGCATCAACAATTATTGGTTGTGCTAAAGAAGCACCTGCACCGGCGCCAGCTCCTGCTCCAGAAACTCCAGCTACTGATGTACCAGCGGCTGAGGTTCCAGCAGCTAATGATGATTACAAAATAGTTTTAGTTTTACCAGGACCTATAAATGATCAAGGCTGGAATGCTACAGCATACCAAGGCTTACAACTTGTTGAACAAGATTTAGGTGTAAAGATGGAATATCTTGAAAGTGTACAACAAGCAGACTTTGAAGCAGTATTTACTGACTATGGTACAAAGGGATATGATTTAGTATTTGCTCATGGTACACAATTCTTTGACGCAGCTGCAAAGGTTGGTCCACAATTTCCTAATACATTCTACATGGTTATAAACAGTGAAACTGGTGTAGCACCAAATGTTGGTGGTATAGGAGTTAGAGAATGGGAAGGCGGATATGTTGCAGGTACAATTGCAGCTATGTATACTGACTCAAAGAAAATGGGAGCTATAGGTTCATTCCCATTCCCAGTAATAGCTGGTACTCTTGATGCATTTGAAGCAGCAGCACAAGCAATAGATCCTTCAATAGAAGTAACTAAGACCTATGTAAACTCATGGGAAGACATACAAAAAGGTAAAGAAACTGCTCTTGCAATGGCAGAGGCAGGTAGTGATGTTATATTCTGTAGCGCGAATCAAGTTGGACTTGGCTCTATAGAAGCAGCTAAATCCAAAGGTGTAAAGGCTATTGGCTATATAGCACCTCAAAATGAAGTTGCACCTGATACAGTAATCTCAAGCGTTACCTATAATACTCCTGGATTGTTTAAGTCTACTGTTGAAAAGTTAATTGATGATAGTCTGACTCCAGAAGGAATATCCTTAGGTTGGGCTGATAATGTACTGGATATGCAATGGGGCGACATGGCAACAGACGAAGTAAAATCAAAGGTAGAGGAAGTAGTAAATGAATTAAAAGCTGGAAATATTGAAAACCCTTATAAGGGAGAATAAAGCTAATTGGAAGGAGTCCTATGACTCCTTCTTTTAATATATTCATAAAATATTTATATGTGAATTCACTATTCATCCTGCTAGTGAAATTTTCTATTTTATGGTATGATACTATTACTAAAAAAAGAGAGATACTAGTGATAATACTAGATTAAGAGGAGTAGATAAGGGTGGCAAATTCATTTAAGAAGTTAGGTATTAGTAGTACATTAGAAGAGGTATTAAATAAAAATGGTATCAAGGAGCCAACACCAATTCAGGAAAGAGCAATTCCAGAAATAGTAAAGGGAAGGGATCTGATAGGGCAAGCTCAAACTGGAACGGGTAAGACATTAGCCTTTTTATTACCTATGATAGATAAGATCGACACAAATAAAGGCGACATACAAGGTCTAATAATAACTCCAACTAGAGAGTTGGCCTTGCAAATCACTACAGAGGCTAAAAAGCTAGGAGAGGCAAAGAACCTTAGTATTTTAGCAGCATATGGGGGTCAGGATGTTGAAGCACAGGTGAAGAAGCTAAAAAATGGAATTCATCTAGTTATAGCTACACCAGGTAGACTTTTAGACCATATGAGAAGAGGCAATATAGAATTAGGGAAATTGAAGGCTTTAGTTCTAGATGAAGCAGATGAAATGTTAAACATGGGATTCTTAGAGGATATAGAGAGTGTAGTAACCTCTACACCAAACTCAAGACAAACAATGTTGTTTTCTGCTACTATGCCAAATGAGGTAAGAAAGCTTGGAAAAAGGTTTATGAAAGATCCTTTACAAGTAGAAATAGAAGGTAAAAATGTTACTTTAGATGAAATAAAACAAGTAGTGATTGAAACAACTGACAGAGGGAAACTAGATACACTTTGTAAGTTAATTGATGAATTTAGGCCCTATTTAGCCATTGTATTTTGTAGAACAAAAAGTAGAGCAATCTCCTTGAATGCAGATTTATTGGGAAGAGGCTACAATTCAGATGAACTACACGGTGACTTGACTCAAGCTAAAAGAGAAAGGGTAATGAAATCCTTTAGAAATGCAAAGATACAAATTCTAGTAGCTACTGATATAGCTGCAAGAGGTATAGATGTTGAAGGTGTTACCCATGTTATAAATTACGACATACCAGATGATGTAGATAGCTATATTCATAGAATTGGTCGTACAGGAAGAATTGGAAACCTAGGCATGGCAGTTACATTGGTAACTCATAGAGATCAAGACTCCTTAGCTATGATTGATAGAAAGTTAAAGGCTAATTTTAAACCTAAGAAGATGGAAGGATCAAAGGAAAAATCTACTAGAAGACCAGACAGAAAAGTTGGTGAGAAAACAGCTAGAAGAACAGAAAAGAAATCTAGTGACAAGGAAAAATCAACTAATAGCCAAGATATTCCTAAGAAGTATAGACCAAAGAGAGCTAAAAAAGAAGATAAAACAAATCCAAATGATAATAGACATAGATTTAAGAAGAGATAAAAATACTAGATGAAAAGGGGAATAGAATGAAGAAAATTGTAATTGCTTTAGGTGGAAATGCTTTAGGAAATGATCCAGAGTCACAAAAACAAGCAGTAAGAGAAACATCCAAATCCATTGTAGATTTAATTGAGAAAGGAAATCAAGTTATTATCTCTCATGGAAATGGTCCTCAAGTTGGTATGATTAACTTAGCAATGGATGCAGCATCTAAATCAGAAGCAAATACCCCTGAAATGCCATTCCCTGAATGTGGAGCAATGAGTCAGGGATATATTGGATACCATCTGCAAAATGCAATTCAAAATGAATTGAGAAAGAGAAATATAAGCATGCCAGTTGTTACTCTTGTAACTCAAGTAGTGGTGGATAAAAACGACACAGCTTTCCAAAATCCTACAAAACCAGTTGGTTCCTTCTACTCTAAAGAGGAAGCAGATCTAATGATAGAAAAGGGCTTCACTTTTAAAGAGGATGCAGGAAGAGGATATAGAAGGGTTGTTCCGTCACCTAAGCCGCAAGATATAGTTGAAATTGAATCTATTAAATCCTTGATTGCTGCTGGTAATGTAGTGATTGCTGCTGGTGGTGGTGGAATCCCCGTAGTGGAGGAAGAAAATACTTTAGTTGGTGTTCCTGCAGTTATTGACAAGGATTTTACAACAGCCAAGCTTGCTGAGTTGGTTAATGCTGATAGCCTAATTATTTTGACTGCAGTAGAAAAGGTAGCAATTAGATTTGGAAAAGCAGATCAATTATGGCTATCAAACTTAAGTATAGAAGAAGCAGAAAAATATATTGAAGAAAAGGAATTTGCTGAAGGCTCGATGCTGCCTAAGGTTAGGGCTGCTATAGGCTTTGCGCGATCAAAGGCTGGTAGAAAAACATTGATTACATCTTTAGAGAAGGCTGCTGAAGGATTGGCTGGAATAACTGGTACATGGATATGCTCTTAGTAGAGTAGATATTTTTACTAATATCTATCAATTATATTTGTGAGAAAGTGAAATAGACTTGTCCTTAATAAAATGTTAGAATGAAATTAAGATATTTATCTTAATTAATTTAAAGCTGGTGATTAAATGCAAGGGGACATAATAATTGTAAAAAGTGGTGGGGATATAGCATCAGGTGTAATTCAAAAATTACATAGATCTGGATTTAGGGTTCTAGTTTTAGAATTACCTGCTCCCACCTCTATTAGAAGAACTGTATGCTTTTCAGAGGCAGTATATGATGGCAAGGCAACTATTGAGGGATTGACAGCTATTTTAGTAAAAGATAAAAATGAAATAATTGATGCTTGGAATGAAGATCTTATTCCTATTATTATTGATAAGAATGGGAATTATATAGAAGAATTTAAACCAATAGCTGTTGTAGATGCAATTATTGCAAAGAAAAATTTAGGCATAAATAAGGATCTTGCACCCATGACTATTGCCATAGGACCAGGATTTGAAGCTGGTAAGGATGTTCATATTGTTATAGAAAGCAATAGAGGTCACAACCTTGGAAAATTGATATTTGAAGGATTTGCTGAATCAAACACAGGCAAGCCTGGAGATATAAATGGTTGCACATCTGAAAGGGTTTTGCATTCTCCAGTAGATGGAATATTTATATCAGAACATAAAATAGGGGATATAGTAAAAAAGGGTGAGGTAATTGCTTCTGTAGCAGGAGAAAACGTTTATTCACAAATTGATGGTTTGCTTAGAGGGTTAATCCGTAAAGGTACTCCTGTAACTAAGGGCTTTAAGATAGGGGATGTAGACCCAAGACTTGAACAGTTAAAAAATTGTTACACCATTTCAGACAAAGCTAGGGCTATTGCTGGTGGAGTATTAGAAGCTGTTATGATCGGAAAAAATGGAGTTAAAAGACAATTATTGGGGTAGATAATATATAACAATATATACCAGAGGTGATATTATGTTATACTTTGCATACGCAAGTAATTTAAGTAGGGAGTATATGGGTTCTAGATGTCCAGATGCGATTCCAGTAAAAAAGGCATTTTTAAAGAACTATAAGCTGGTATTTAATGAGCTAGCTGATATTGTTCAGAATGAAAATGCTGTAGTTTCAGGAGCTATTTATGTAATATCTAAACAAGAGCTAAGTCAACTTGATAAGCTTGAAGGTTATCCTGATTTATACACTAGATTTGCTGTAGAGGTAGAGGATGAAAATGGGAATAAGTATGATGCTTTAGTATATACCATGGTAGATAAAAAACTTGAAGCACCGCCAGAGCACTATTACAATATTTTAGTTAAGGGCTATGAGGATTGGGAGCTTGAAAAGGAAGTACTAGAGCTGGCTAGAGAATTTAAGTAGATAGTGAGGGAAAATATGATAAAAAACCTAAAGGATAAGATTCCAAAGATCCATGAAAATACTTTTGTTGCGGAAAATGCTACTGTCATAGGGAATGTTTCAGTAGGAGAGGGTTCTAGTATTTGGTATGGTGCAGTTGCTAGAGGAGATATTGCCCCTATTACTATTGGTAAATACTCCAATGTTCAAGACAATGCTACAGTACATGTTGGCTACAATGAACCAACAGTCATTGGTGACTATGTGGTTATTGGCCACAATGCCCTTGTACATGGATGTACCTTGGGAAATAATGTATTGATAGGAATGGGAGCAATTGTATTAAACGGAGCAAGTGTAGGAGATAATTGTATTATAGCCGCTGGAGCCTTGGTTACACAAAATAAAGTTATTCCACCAAATTCAATGGTTATGGGATCTCCTGGCAAAGTAGTTCGTCAGGTTACAGAAGAAGATATTCAAGCTGTCAAGAACAATGCTATAAGCTACAATGAACTATGGAAAAATGAATATATTTAATAAAGAGGTGGAGAAATTTATTCCACCTCTTTATTTTAACCTTATAACGAAGTAAGATGTATATTACTTCATTTCATTGCTGTGGTAAAATTAATATATAAATTGTTTTGCTATTTAAAGTGACACATCACTGATATTTATTCTTGATATTAATATGATGTTATTATATAATTTAGTCTAACAAATTCTAAAGGGGGTAAAGGTTTGAAGGAAAAAAGAACATCGCGTATGCCGTATTTATGGGAAGCTCTATTATCATTTGTCTTTTTAATAGCAATAATGGGTGTTAGCATTATTGTATACGAATCAGATCCACATATTCCAATGCTTATAGGAACATTATTTGCTGTACTTATAGCATTGAAGATTGGCTATAGTTGGAATGAAATTGAAAAATCTATGTTTGATGGAATTTATCAAGCATTACAAGCAGTTATTATACTTATAATAATAGGAATCCTTATAGGAATCTGGTTATTGTCAGGTGTTGTACCAAGTATGATTTATTATGGATTAGCAATTCTCAAGCCAAGTATTTTTTTAGTTGCAACTGTTTTGATGTGTTCTGTTACCTCTTTAGCCACTGGTACAAGTTGGGGAACAGCCGGAACCATAGGGATTGCACTTATGGGAGTTGCTTCAGGGTTAGGAATTCCTGCACCAGTAGCAGCTGGAGCAATCATTTCAGGAGCTTATTTTGGGGACAAAATGTCTCCCCTATCAGATACGACAAACTTAGCACCAGCTGTAGCTGGTACAGATGTATTTACTCATGTTAAGGGAATGATACCTACAACGGTTGTATCATATTGTATAACTTTGATTATATTTTTAATTATGGGATTTAATTATTCAGCTACCAGCACTGATATTTCCTCAATCAACGCTATAAGAGAAGGGATTGCTGCAAATTTTGTAGTGTCACCAATTCTTTTACTTCCTCCTTTAGCGGTAATAGTAGCTATGGCCTTTAAAATGCCAGCTATTCCAGGAATAACTATAGGCATTATATCTGGTGCTATTTTAGGTGGATTGATGCAAGGCGCTGATTTAGGTAATATGTTATCGGCAGCATATAATGGTTACGAATCAACTACAGGAATAGCTGTTATTGACGAGCTATTGTCAGCGGGCGGATTGATGGGCATGATGTATTCTATATCACTTACTATAATTGCTATGATGTTTGGTGGAATCATGGATAAAACAAAGCAACTTGAAGTTATTGTAAATTCTATTTTAAAGTTAGTGAAGACATCTG
>CAYZZR010000039.1:0-14700 GCA_964482775.1 uncultured Tissierella sp.
TAGCTCGTTGTAAAACTCTATAACTCGCATTAATACTACATTTTTATATATTGAAATGGCTGGATTCCCCCCATTTTGGGTATATATTCATTAACTAGATGTGTATAACTCAAAATGAATAAAGAAAGGAGAATCCTATGCCAGTTTCAGCTAAACAGTTAAACCTTTGTGATATTTCTACTGACTTTGATAAATTCTATAATCAAAATCAAAGTAATTTACTTAGTTTATTAAATCAATTCATTAGTATGAGCGATTTTATTCCATTTTCTTTCTATCAGAAATATTATTCTCATTTTGGTAGAAAAAGAGATTTCTCTTTAGAATCTATGCTATTTGCTTTTATTCTTAAAAATATTTTATCTATTCCTTCTATTGACCTATTAATTTCACTACTTCATATATCATCAGAAATGCGTAAGTTCTGTGGTTTCTTAAAGATACCTGATAAATCTCAATTCTCCAGATTTAAATTAAGTTTTCTTGATAATCTTAATGATTTATTCAATAACCTAGTTGATGTAACCGAAGAAATTTCAAAAGAAATTAATCCTTTCTTAGCTTCTATCTTAATTACTGATACTACTGGATTTGAAGCTTATGTTACTGAGAATAATCCTAAGTTTTATCAATCTCAACTTAAAAAAGCTAAGACATATGCTAAGTTATTTGCTAAGAATAATCCTGATTCAACTTTTGATGTCGAAAAATATGCTCAAGGTCAAATGCCTAAGGCTGCTTCTTCTAACCCTGATGCAAAACTAGCTTATCTTAATGGTCATTTTGGATACTTCCAAAAATGTATTATCTCTACCAATGCCCTTGGTGTTGTTAGAAATGTTAATTTCTATGATGCTGATAACAATCTAGAAAAAGATTTAAGACCACAAGATATTAAGGATAATTACGATGCTAAATCTTTGATTCCATCTCTAGAAACCTATTTTCAACTGCATCCTAATTTTTCATATAAGTATTTCTTGGGCGATGCTGGTTTTGATGCTGATGATAATTATGCTTATCTCCACGAAAAAAACATTATGCCTATTATCTCATTAAATCCACGTAATTCACCTAATTTACCGCAACCTGGATTTAATGAGGTAGGAGTTCCTCTTTGTCCATATGATTCTTCCTTACCTATGATTTACGATGGTATTACCCGTGAAAAAGGTAGAGTTGATAGAATAAAGTATATATGTCCAAAGGCTAAGAAAATTAATGTTAAAGGTAAACTCAGCTATATACTAAATTGTGAAAATCCATGTACCAATTCAAAATGTGGACGAATTAAGCAAATTACTATACATCATAATTATCGATTTAATTGTTCTATTACTCGCGATAGCTTGAAATGGCAGAAGCTGTATAAACTTAGAACTATCTGTGAAAGATCCATTTGTCAAATTAAGAATTTCATTCAACTTAAATCATCAAGAGTTAGAAATACCATATCTCTAAAATCAGATATTTTGCTTGCCTGTATTTCTCAACTAATCGCTTTTATACTTATATTTAAGACAAAAAACTATGATAATCCTCTTGCCATTAAATCTTTAATTGCTTAATTTTAATTAGTTAAATATTAAATCCAAAAGGTTGAGTTAAACCTTTGCTTTTCTATGCTCTTTTTTTGTTAATATATCAATATCTTTGATAGTTTAAATCTATTTTCTGTGGATAGTTTTGAATTTATATTCTGCAACTATCTATATGATTTACTATTGGTCATACCTTTTCTAATATCTATATTATATAGTTTTAATAAAGCATCACCATTGTAAAAGGTATACAAAAATGTTGAAGTTGGGTAGATTCATTCCATAAAGAAACAAAGGAAAAACTGTCCTAATCTAAGGACAGTTTCTTATGCTACTTGTTTTCAATTGCTAATAATCCTGCTCCAATACTACCAGCATATCTGGCTAATGATGAGGTCTCTACATCCTTTTCTAGCTTTGCAGACAATAGACTTACAAAGCCTTTTACCTCACACAATCCTCCTGTCAAGTAGATGGCACCCTTTGATCCATGCTTGTGGAGCATTGTAGAAACTCTACTAGTAATGGAGTTTACTATGCCTCTAGCTATGTCCTCTCTTGGTGTACCCTTACCTACAAGGCTGATTACCTCTGATTCTGCAAAGACTGTACACATACTTGTAATGCTAATATCTTGTCCAATCAATGCCATATCAGCTAAGTCTCCTAAATCTACAGCCAAGGAATTTGCCATCAATTCCAAAAATCTTCCTGTACCAGCTGCACATTTATCATTCATTGTAAAGTTAGTTACCCTACCATTCTCAACTGTTATTATTTTAGTATCCTGCCCACCAATATCAATAACAGTACAATCATTCCCCAATAAATAATATGCACCTTTGCCATGACAGGTAATCTCTGTTATAGACTTGTTTGCATAGGGTACAGAAACCCTTCCATAACCTGTTGCAATAATATTTGATTGGTCTACATCTATATCAATAGACTCTAACTTTTCCTTAATTAACTTTGATGTTTCAACACTGGACCAACCAGTTGGCATAGTGAAATTATCCATAAGCTTTTCATCTAAGAATACGGATACCTTTGCAGCAGTAGAACCAATGTCAATTCCAACACAATGCATGAAATCACCCTATTTTCCTAGTGCTGGGCTTGTTTGAATAGTTTCTAAGAATGCCTCAACTCTAGTTTTTACTTGACCTGTATCTGAATCTGAATAATCTGTTTCTATTTGAATAAATGGAAGTCCCAATTGCTCTTGAACAAATTTATTTAGTGAAAAACTCTCAATTGCATATGTGTGACAAGCTACCCATGTTAAATCTACAACTCCATCGACATCATATTCCTTGGCCAATCTCTCAATGAGGTCAAATCTACTATTGTTTGGAGTCATACATGAGCAAGGAGTTTGTAAGTATTTTTCTGCTAATGCAAGAAGTGGATCCTTGTTTGGATCTTCATCCACCATTATATCCAATGGCTTGTAGCCTGTACAATTTTCTAGTACAACTACTGATGCTCCTGCATCTTCAAGTGCTCTAAGTACCTTTTCACTTCCTGAACCTATTGGACATCCTGTTAGAAGAATTCTAGGAGCAGTTTCATCAAATGCATATATGCCCTTCTCCATTCTTTCCTCAACTTCAGCTATTAATCTTTCGATTAAATCTATTCCATATTCTTTATCTACGTTGAATCCCTTTAACCATTGTGCAAGCATCATATCCATACCTGATATAGGAGCTGGTTTATGGGTATTTAGTTTATGTAACTTCTTCATCGCACTTCTTTCTCTGTTCATAAGCTTAATTGCATCTCTTAATTTTTCATCTGTAATCTCTACTTTAAGCTCTTCTTCCAGGTAGTTTTTAAACTTAAGCATCTCTTTATTCCAGCTTTCTAAGGAATCTTCTCCTTGAGCTGTTTGTGGTAGATGCATTATGTGCATTGGTTTTATTTTACCCATAAGTTCGTACATCTTTTTCTTTCCATCACAGGTTGTTTCAGCTAATAATACATCTGAGAAGGAAAAGTATGGACATTTATCTGTAATTGCAAAACCATAGCTAGATTTTATCAATGGACATAGATTTCTTGGTAATTCTTTTTCTGCATCCTCGATAGGTCCTTGAGCTGTACCACATAATGAAACTGAAATAGCATCAGCTGCTAGTGCAATTTCTGAGGGTGAAAACATACAGTACATTCCTACTACCTTTTTGCCTGCTTCATGTGCTTCCTTGATCTTAACTGAGTTAACTCCCCTTAGTGCATCTACTTCTTCCATAATTAGCGGTCTCATAAAAATCCCCCTTATTGATATTATTGTATCAATTAAATTCTATGTCATATTGGGGATTGAAGCCAATAGATTTAATTAATCATATTGATTTTGTTATAGATATCCTTAATGCAAAATGGACAGCCTTTGCTATCCATTCTTTCTTTCATAATCCACATATTTATAATATATATCATCCTGATGATATACTTCAGATACATTAGTCATGACCCAATCAGGATCCAGGTCTAGATTGGGAATAAAGGTATCTGCCATAGGAAAATCCATAAATACCTTAGTAATATATGCCTTATTGCAAAACAATAAAAGTTGTCTCGCAATAGTGCCTCCACCTGTTACAAATACCTTCTTTTCCCTATTTGGATTTATTTCCTTTAAGAATGGATGCAAATCCTCCAGAGAATTTATTGTTATGAATCCTTCTCTTTTGTATTCCTTATTCCTAGTTACAAGTATATTTATTCTTTCCTCTAATGGCTTCTGACCCGGTAAGGCTTCAAGTGTCTTGCGTCCCATTATTACTATATGTCCCTCTGTTATTCTTCTAAATCGATGTAAATCCTCATCAATATGAACTAGCATCTCTCCACCAAAGCCTATTTTCCAGTTATTATCTACAGCAAATATCAAGTTCATAAAATCCCTCCTTACTTATTGATATTTTACCCCTAAGATCTTAGAATAACCAAGGATAGATCCTATTGAAAGTTGACTCTTAACTATTATTAAAATATAATTAAGAGACATGAGGTGAAATAGATGATTGAATGTAGTGTAAATAGCTTGGTAAAGTTTTATGGTGCCAATAAAATATTTGAAAATATATCCTTTGATCTACAGACAAATGAGCGTGTAGGGCTTATTGGTCAAAACGGTTGTGGTAAATCTACTCTTATGAAGATCCTAATGGACAAGGAGGATTACCATGGTGGAAATATCAGCTTTAGAAAGGGCAATAAGGTAGGATATCTAGAGCAGACTTTTCAGTTCCCACCAGCTACAAGTGTAATAGAGATCTTGGAAAGCTCCTTTTCACAAATAAAGGATTTACGAGATAAGCTAAGAGCACAAGAAGACCTATTAAAGGGACTTTCTGGAGATGCTCTAGAGGAAGAAACCAATAACTACGGCCTTCTTTTAGAAGAATATGAGCGAATAGGTGGATATAGGGTTGAAACCAATATAAACAAGGTATGTAGTGGTCTTAAAATTCCTGATAGTTTTAGAAATCAAGATTTCAATAAATTGAGTGGTGGAGAAAAAACTAGGGTTATGCTTGCTAAAGTTCTATTGGAAGAGCCAGACTTACTTCTGCTTGATGAACCTACAAATCACTTGGATATAAAATCCATAGAATGGCTAGAGGAATTTTTACTCATGTATAAGGGTTGTGTATTTATGGTATCCCATGATAGACACTTTCTAGATAGGGTGGCTACTAGGATAATCGAGCTAGAGCCTACAAATGCTAATATATATGAAGGAAATTATAGTGCTTATGTAATTGAAAAAGAAAAACGCTTTGAAATTGCTTATCGCGCCTATTTAAATAACCAAAGAAAAATTGACCAGATGGAGAGACAGATCGAGAGATATAGGATCTGGGGTGCAGCAAGAGATAGTGAAAAGATGTATAAGAGGGCTAAGGAACTTGAAAAAAGACTAGATAAAATAGATGTAATCGATAAGCCTAATATGGATACATCTAAGATGAAGCTTAATACTGATGGAGTTAGCAGGTCTGGAAAGATTGTATTAGATATAGAAGACTTAAGTAAGGATTTTGCTAATAGAAACTTGTTTAAAGATTTAAGTTTTACCCTATTTTATAAGGATAGACTTTGTATAATGGGTGAAAATGGTAGTGGAAAGACTACATTACTTAGACTCATATTGGGAGACTTAAGTCCTGATAGTGGCCATATTAAGATAGGCGCTAGCTTAAATATAGGCTATTTGCCTCAAAATGTGGTGTTTGAGGATGAAGACCTTTCCATACTAGAGCATTTTTCTTCAAAGCATAGATTAACACAATCTGAAGCTAGGAAGGAACTTGCAAAGATGCTATTTATACAGGATGATGTATTTAAAAAGATAAAAACTCTTTCCGGTGGAGAAAAATCCAGACTTAGACTGGCATCCTTAATATTTGATAAGGTAAACTTGATGATTTTGGATGAGCCTACAAATCATTTGGATATTGATTCTAGAGAGGTTTTAGAGGACACCTTGGTAGATTACAAAGGAACGATTCTATTTGTATCTCATGATAGATATTTTGTAAATAAGCTTGCCACTAAGATGTTAATCTTTGAAAACAATCAGGTGAACCTTTATCCTGTGGATTATGAAGAATATCTTGAAATCAAAAGCAGATTGGAAATTGAAGAAGTTCAAAAGATAATTAAGAAGCCTAAAACTGAAAGAATAAAGCCAAATAAAAAGCCTAATAATACCTATAAAATAGGTAAGTTAAAGGAAGAAATAGCTCAATTAGAGATTGATTTGGATTCTTTATCTCAAGAAATGAACACAAATAGTGATAAGGCAGATAAATTATATGAGCTTTTTAAAAATAAGGAAGATATAGAAAATCAACTACTTGAAGCCTATGAGGAATTGGAGAATTTAGAAAAGTAGAAATTGGGGTATATTAATAATAGTCCATTTTGTAGAAGCTAGATAAATGACATAAAATTGTATTGAAGGAGTGATAAGATGAAAAAGATATTGATTACATTAATTATATTGGTATTGGCAATAGGTATAGTAGCATGCAATAAAGAATCTACTCCACCAGAGGAACCTGTGGTTGAAACTCCGCCAATAGAAACACCGGAGGAACCTAGCGAAGAATTACAAAAAGAAGTGACATTATATTTTGTAAATGAAGAGTATATTCAAACTGGTGATGAAAGCTTAGAAAAGATGATAAAGGAAACTAGAACTATAGATATAATGGAGATGGGTCTAGAGGAATTAGTAATTAGAGCATTGCTAGAGGGACCTACAATTGATGGTGCAAGAAATGTAATTCCTGCAACTGCCAAGCTTAATGGTGTTGAGGTAAAGGATGATACAGCATTTGTAGATTTTGCCAGCGAAGGAATGCATGGAGGTTCTTTAGAAGAGACCTATACTATAAATCAAATTGTAGCAAGTATTTTGGATTTAGGAACTGTTAGTAAGGTTCAATTTTTATTAGACGGAGAAATTGGAGATTCACTAATGGGTCACTATGGTATAGAAGAACCATTTGATGCAATATTAGGTCAATAAAAAAGGTACAAAGGGACAGGTCGGAGACCACCGAAAAAATATCAGAGAACAAAGGAAATTTAGAGGATAGTATATTTGCTATCCTCTTTATATTTACTAATCTGTTTTATATGTTTTTACATCATTTTCCAATGGACTCCCGCTGTCCCTGTCTTATTTCCCTGTACTGATTGGAATCTGAATTTCTGTTATAAATTCTTTAGGATTATTAACGATAGTTCTATCAGTTATAGCGGTTTCTATGGAATTACCTATAACACAATATCCATTTGATTTAATATATTTACACAACATTTCGTATGTTTTATATAAATACGCATATTCGCCCACATGATATGCAATTGCATAATCGGATTCTTCTATAGAAATAATATTATAACCTTTACAATCTTTATAATTGTTTATAAAAAAACCAATACCCTCATAAACGCTAAAATCATTTGAAATAATATTGTTATGATTTATTTCAATAAAAATATTTCCTTTATGACAGTCTATATTGCTACTTATATCATTCATAAATGCGGCATACAATTTTTTTATCTCAGTGTATAAATCTTTAATTGAAAATTCTTCATCTACTTTATAAGCATACCTTTTAGGAATCCTTTTAATTTCAAAGCTATTATTCTTATAAACCCTTTTAGATATCTCAATTTTTTTTAACAATCTACTATTATCTTCTTTTATTTGCAATAAGGTTTCAATTTTATCGTTAATCATTTTTTGAGCTTCTAATAACATATTTTCATATGAATTCATATTTTTAGTATTTAAATATATTCGAATGTCATCCAAGGTAAGACCTAGCTCTTTTAATTTTGTTATCAAGCTTAGAGTAGAAAGCTGAGAATGCTCATAATATCTATAATTATTAAAATCCCTGAAACTGGGTTTAAATAAATTTATCTGATCATAATATCTCAAGGTATGCTCTGAAATATTAAAGATATTAGAAACTTCAGAAACACGATACTTGTCTTTCATAATGACCTCCATTCTACCACCACTGGCTGCACAATAAGTATTCCAATTTAAGCTTTGGTCTTTAGTCTTTTCACGCTATATCCCTACAGGTAATCTTCTTTAATAATTATTATACCGTAAGTTAAATAAAACTCCAATAATACATTTATAAAACAATTACTACTTTAATAAGATAAAAATTAAATCATTATTCTCTTGACATTAAAGTTACTCTAAGGTTTATAATCAAGTTAATACAGAAAATTCTTACAAAGGAGAGATGAAAGTGGGAAATCGTTTTTTAAATGTATCTTTAATGCAATTAGAAATATCGGAAGATGTAGAAAAAAACCTACAAAATATTAAAAAAGCTGTAGATAATTTAATGTTAGGATATATACGCCCCGAGCTGATAATAGGGGTAGAGTATGGAATAAGCAGGGGAACACCTATAAGTATGGATGATAAGGCTATTGAATTTCTAAGTAATATAGCAAAAGAAAACAAAATCTATTTTATTCCAGGAACAATGGCTGAGAAATCTAGTGAACTAACAGAGGGCAACTGCTATAATACTTGTCCTGTATTTGGCCCTGATGGAAATTTAATAGATGTTTATAGAAAGAAAGTTCCATTTAAACCTGGAGAAAAATCAACTCCAAGCGGGGATGATCATTATTGTATATTTGAAATAAAAGAAAAGAATATTAAAGCAGGGTTAATGATCTGCTATGATCAATTTTTCCCTGAGATTGCTAGAACCTTAGCATTAAAAGGTGCAGAAATAATAATATGTCCATCCTTTGACCCAATGGAGTATCAACATATACCTGATATATTGCCAAGGGCAAGAGCCTTAGAAAATGAATTGTACTTTATTTGGACAAATGGTGCCGGACAGTTAGGGGCAAGTACTTGTTGTGGGAAATCTACTATAGTTGACCCAGAGGGACAAATAGTATTTCAATGTAGTCATATCCCAACATTAATCACAAAGACATTGGATTTTAGAAATGTTACTTTAAAAAGACTTTATGGCAGAGATCAGCATCTTAATTCATTACGTGAATTCAATGTAAAATATCCATATGCAAATAATGTTAGCCAAGCTCCGATATTTAAAGATTTAGAGAGGCTCACATATGATAAAGAAGAGTATAAAAAAAGGGCTTCTGAAATTGGCATGGGAGTTTTAAATAAAGAAGAAAAATAAAGGGAGGAAAAAACATGGAAAATTCAGTAAAGAAAAATTTAGGAATATTTAAATTTATTGTCTATTCTGGGCTAGGTATTTTTATGTTTTTTGTGAAAATCACTATTAATGGGGAATCCGTTATCCCTGTACAACACATAATTAACTTTATTAAATGGTTAATACTACCTTATATACCATACTATGCATTGGCAATGATTACTATTGGAGGTATAAGTCCTTTCATAACAGGAAATTTTAAAAAATCTAGATTTGATTTCATATTTTCAGTTATTAAATTAATTGGTGTAATAATTGGCTTTATGGCGGTGTTTAATTTTGGTCCAAAGGCTCTTATGGAACCAAACATGATACCATTTCTATTAAATAGTATAGTAATCCCTATAGCATTAAGCATTCCAGCTACAGGATTAGCTTTTGTCCTACTTCTTAACTTTGGTTTGATGGAATTTATAAGTGTTTTTATGCAACCAGTTATGCGAAAAATATGGAAGACCCCAGGGGAAAGCGCTATAGATGCAGTGGTATCATTTACTGGTGGATATGCTTTAGCAGTGCTTTTAACAAATGAATTATATAAAAAAGGAATATATAGTAGGAAAGAAAGCGTAATCATAGCTACTGGATTTTCAACTGTAGCTATATCATTCTTAGTCGTAATAGCTAATACCTTAGGATTGATGGATTATTGGAATTTATATTTCTTTGCTTGTTTCTTTATAACATTTTTAGTAACAGCAATAACGGCTAGAATTTATCCAATATCAAAAATTCCTAATGATTATTATGATAAAAAGGCAGAAATAAAAACAAATTATGAAGAGGGAATTTTCAAAAGAGCTTACAATTCTGCCGTAGAAGTAGCAAGTAATGCTAAACCATTACCACACTATTTAAAAAAATATTACTTAGGTGATGCTTTGAAAATGGCTTCTGCAGTTACTGCTAGTATTTTAACTATTGGGTTAGCAGGAGTTCTTTTAGCAGAATATACGCCTGTATTTGAATTAATAGGCTATTTGTTCTATCCTTTTACATTATTATTAAGAATACCGGATCCATTATTAGCAGCAAAAGCATCAGCAATAGAAATTGCCGAAATGTTTTTGCCTGCATTATTGGTAGTAAATAGTCATATTATAACTAAATTTACCATAGCAGTCACAAGTGTAACTGCAATATTATTTGCATCTGCATCTATACCATGCTTATTATCAACAGACATAAAAATATCTATAAAAGATATACTTCTAATTTGGATTGAAAGAACAATATTATCATTGATTTTTGCTGGTCTATTAGCACATATTGTATTTTAAATTTACAAATACTCTAAATAAAGAGAGGTACAAAGTGACAGGTCGGTCCACTGTCACTTTGTACCTTTTAATCTTCTATTATAAATGTTCCTTTTTTATCTATACTTAGTTCTTTAATAGTCCATTTATTGCTTAAGCTTTTTAAGCTTTCCTGGATTTTTTCTACAAATACTGGGTTGTTATCTTGGATTAGGGTCATTATAGTTGGTCCTGCTCCGCTTAAGTAGGTTCCAAGGCTACCTAGCTCCTCACATTTATTGAATATAAAGTCAAAGTCGGGAATCAATTTTCCTCTATATTGCTGATGCAACTTGTCCTTTAGTCCTACCTTTAATAATTCAAAGTTTCCATTTGATAAAGCAGATAATAATAATGCAGCACGACTAACATTAAATACAGCATCCTTTAAGGAAACAGTTTCGGGAAGAACTGCTCTTGCTTCCTTTGTAGATAGGGTAAAATCTGGTATTAAGGCAATAAATTTTAGCCCTCTTGAAACATTTACTTCATTATAATATACTTTTCCATTCTCTAATACAGAAGCCGCCACCCCTCCAAATATAGCAGGTGCTACATTGTCTGGATGCCCTTCGATTTGAGTTGCAACTTTTAGCACTTCTTCCTGGGTAAGTGGATTTCCTGATAATCTATTGGCAGCTACTACTCCTGCTACTATGCAAGTAGAGCTACTTCCAAGGCCTCTTGATAGGGGTATACTAGCATCTATGGTAATTTTGATCCCAGGATTTTGTAATGGGTATCCTATTATATGTAGAGTTTCCATAAAGGACTTATATACCAAATTGTTGTCATTTGAAAACTCAGGCTCACATCCTATTATTTCAATACTCTCATTGCTTTTTTCAAAAATAAAGGTGTTATAAAGATTTAATGCTACTCCTAAGCTGTCAAAGCCCGGCCCCATATTGGCACTTGTTGCTGGAACCACTACCTTAATCATTCATTGCACCTACCTTCAGGATGTTTTCAACCACTCTTTTCATTTCATCTTTCTTACATATTCTATTGTGCAATATCTTTTTATCCTTTAGATTTGCAATAGCTAAAGGTATCTCTAAACCAGTTTTTCTTGATAATTCCTCTATGACTATAAATTCGTCCTTATTTTCAGTATCTATAGTAATCGACCTTGCAACTTTATTAGCAAATTTAAAAGGGCTTGCTGTTGATGCAATTATGGTCTTTGTCTTGTCATTATAATCAAACTTATACCTTTGAACCACATTATATGCTACAGAAGTATGAGTATCCATCAAATACCCATATCTTTCAAATACTTCTTTGATCCCAGATGCTACCTCAGCCTCAGTAGAATAATCTCCAATAAAATCTTCAAAGTCATCCATGTCCATTTTGTAGAAGCCTCTTTGATATAGTTGCTTCATGGATAAGTCTATGAATTCACTATCCTCTAGGTTAAGATGGTATAGCAATCTCTCTAGATTACTAGAAATCAGTATATCCATAGATGGAGATGATGTTAATTTCAGCTCCCTTCTTCTATCATAAATACCACTGCTTAAAAAGTCTGTAAGTACGTTGTTATCATTGGATGCACATATTAGCTTATCTATAGGTAGTCCCATCTTTTTAGCATAATATGCAGCTAGAATATTTCCAAAGTTCCCTGTTGGAACAGCTACGTTGATCTTTTCATCTAGGATTATCTCACCACTTCTTAATAAGCTTATATAACTGTTAAAATAATATACTATCTGAGGAACTAATCTTCCTATATTGATAGAGTTTGCAGAGGATAATATAACATTATTTTGTTTAAGTTCTTTTATAAAGTCCCTATCATTAAATATTTCCTTTACCCCATTTTGAGCATCATCAAAGTTCCCATCAATGCCTACTACAAATGTATTGTCTCCTTCTTGTGTCTTCATCTGCAGCTTTTGCACTTGACTTACTCCATTTTCAGGGAAGAAAACTATAATCTTTACTCCATCCACATTGGCAAAACCCTCTAAGGCAGCTTTCCCAGTGTCACCTGAGGTAGCTGTTAGGATTACCACCTCTTCTTTTATATCATTTACCTTCATAGCTGTTTTTAATAGATATGGCAGTATAGATAAGGCCATGTCCTTAAATGCTAAGGTAGGTCCATGGTATAGCTCAAGAAAGTAGTTGTCACCTACCTTTTTAATAGGAGCAATTATCTCGCTATCAAACTTATCATCGTAGGCCTTTTCAATACAATCCTTAAGTTCTTCCTCTTTGAAGTCAGTAAAGTATTTACTCATAATATGGTAGGCCAATTCTTTATAATCCATATCAAGTATTTCCTTCAATGATATTCTAGGAATTTCACTTGGAACAAACAAACCTCCATCCATAGACAAACCTTGTATTATAGCTTTACTTGGGCTAATAGAAACGCTCTTTTCTCTAGTGCTTACATATTTCATATAATCCTCCCTAGTCCATTATTCTACCTAAGAAATATCTTCCTTTTTGGATATTCAAAGATGAAATAAACTCTCTAATTGAATTTAATAGGATCTCATCTGTAACAATGGCCATTATACTTCCTGTGCTCAATACTTCTTTAGCTATTCTTCTTAGCTGAGTCTGATTTTCTTCACTTAGGTCAGATACCCTCAAATAAAACTTCCCCTTAATCTTGTGATTATAATTTTTAAGCTTCTTATTCCCTAATGGATTTGAACTTCTATAGGTATTTGAGGCTATATCTAAACAATCACTTAAAACTGCGTTGGCTGTTGGCAGCTTTCCTGCTCCTGAACCATAGAATTTCAGATTTCCTACATTATCTCCTTGAAATGCTACGGAATTATAAGCCATTTCTACATTTGCAAAGTAGTTTGAGTTCTTAACTATAACTGGCTGCACTATGGCTGTATATCCATCTTCATAGGCATTGGCTTCAGCTATTAGCTTAACAGTTGCATCCATCTTTTTTATATTTTCAATATCTATAGAGTTGATACTACTAATTCCCTCCAATAATATATCATCTTCTGATACCTTCCCTTGCAAGGACAAAGAGGCTAATATTCTCAGCTTTCTTAGGGTATCCTGCCCCTCCACATCTGCACTTGGGTCAGCCTCTGCATAGCCTAATTCCTGTGCTATACTGAGCACTTCATCATAATTCTTGTCTTCATTTACCATTCTAGTTAAGATATAATTGCAGGTTCCGTTTAGTATACCTTGTACCTGGTTGATTTCATTGAATTGAAGCTGTTCTTTCAGTGGCTTTAAGACAGGTATGCCTCCACCTACACTTGCTTCATAAAGGAAGGCTAAATTCTTTTCACTTGCAAGAGCTGAAAGCTCCTCAAAATGTTTGGAAACAACTGCCTTATTGGCAGTTACTATATGTTTTCCTCCATTTAAGCCTTCCTTTATATATTTATAACTTGATTCAAGGTCACCAGTTACTTCTATTATAACACTTATTTCCTCATCATTTAATATTTCATTAAAATCTGTAGCAAAAGATTCTTCTGGTAAATTTATATTTCTTTTTTTATTCTTGTTTTTAACCAATACCTTTTTTACACTGATTTCTTGACCAACTAAGGTGGTTAATTGGTCCCTTCTATTTTCTAAAATTTCTACAACGCCACAACCTACGGTTCCTAATCCAAGTAAACCAATTTTCATCCTTAGTTCATCTCCTTTTATTCTAGTGATTTAGCTACTAATTCTGCTATTTGAACTGCATTTGTTGCAGCGCCTTTTCTAATATTGTCTGCTACAACCCACATGTTCAAGCCATTGTCTACACTAAAGTCCCTTCTGATTCTTCCTACATACACATTGTCTGAGCCTTCAGCATCTATGGCCATAGGATACACATTGCTCTTTACATCGTCCTTGACTACTATTCCTGGGAAGTCTTCTAGTACCTTATATACCTCTTCTAAGTCAAAGGACTTTTCAAATTCTAGGTTTATTGAAACACTGTGAGCAAACTTTACTGGTACTCTTACAGCAGTAGCAGTAACTCTTATGCTATCGTCATTAAGTATCTTTTTAGTTTCCTCAACCATCTTCATTTCTTCCTTTGTATATCCATTTTCTAAGAAGGAATCTATGTGAGGAAGGGCATTATAT
>CAYZZR010000040.1:0-3765 GCA_964482775.1 uncultured Tissierella sp.
TTTAACTTTTTATTTACGGTTTCATCGCTTTCATTAAAATACTCTCTTCTCTCTGAATGTCCAAGAATACAATAATCTATGCCAACTTCCTTTAGCATCAAAGCTGACACTTCTCCTGTGTATGCACCGCTTTCTTCCCAATGCATGTTTTGAGCTCCAAGCTTGATATCTGTATCTTTGATGCTTTCCTTTACGCTACTTAGCAAAGTATAAGGAACACAAAGAACTGCTTCCACATCATTGCTTAATGATACTTTTTTTATTTCATCAACAAGGGTCAAGCCCTCTTTAATGGTATTATTCATTTTCCAATTTCCTGCTATTATTGGTTTTCTCATATTCACACTCCTATTTATCGCTTATTGCAGCTATTCCAGGTAGGACTTTTCCCTCTAATAATTCTAAAGAAGCTCCTCCTCCTGTAGATATATGAGTCATCTTATCTGCTAAACCAGCCTTTTCAACAGCTGCAGCTGAATCCCCGCCACCAATTATGGTTGTTGCATTTGACTCTGCCATAGCCTTAGCAATAGCATAAGTTCCCTTGTTGAAGTTTTCCATTTCAAATACTCCAAGTGGTCCATTCCAGATTACTGTTTTTGCATCCTTTATAATATCAGCAAATTTTTCGATAGTCTTTTCTCCAATATCCAATCCCATCATATCATCTGGAATTTGATCTATATTTACAGTTCTAAATTCAGTATCATTTTTAAATTCCTTTGCTATTACAACGTCCTTTGGTGTCACTAAGGATACATCTTGAGCAATTGCCATATGCATTAAATCCTTAGCTAGGTCAATCTTATCCTCTTCTAATAGAGAGCTACCGATTCCACAGCCCTTAGCCTTTAAGAATGTATAAGCCATTCCTCCACCAATTAGTACAGTATCTACAATATTTAATAGATTCTCAATTACTCCGATCTTGTCTGAAACCTTTGCACCACCTAAAATAGCTATAAAAGGTCTTTCAGGCTCTTCTAAGGCTTTACCCATTACGGATACTTCCTTTTCCACTAATAAGCCTAGAGCTGATGGCAAGTATGTGGATACACCAACATTTGAAGCATGAGCCCTATGTGATGTCCCAAATGCATCGTTTACATAAAGCTCTCCAAGTGATGCTAAATCCTTTGCAAAGCCTTCTTCATTTTTTTCTTCTTCTTTTCTATATCTTGTATTTTCTAAAAGGGCTACGTCTCCCTTTACCATTTTATCAAGTTGCTCTCTAACCTTTTCAGATACTACCATATCATCAGCAGCAAATATAACTTCTTTTTTTAATAACTCAGACAATCTCTTTGCAACTGGCGCTAAACTATATTTTGGATTGGCTTCGCCCTTTGGACGACCAAGATGAGACATTAATATTACCTTTGCTCCCTTTTCTAATAAATAATTTATAGTTGGCAGTGAACTAGTTATTCTAATATCATCAGTAATCTTTTGATTTTCATCCATGGGAACGTTAAAGTCACATCTTACAAGAACCTTTTTACCTTCATAGTTAAAATCATTAAGAGTTTTCTTATTCATCTTCTATACCACCTTTTCAAGAATAGTTTCTAGTCGGGCCATTTGACCCGACTATGGTATATTTACTTTAATTTCAGCTTAATTTTTATTAGCTATTAATTTAGCAAGATCTACTACTCTGCTTGAATATCCCCATTCATTGTCATACCAAGAAACTACTTTTACCATGTTATCTATAACCATAGTAGATAAACCATCTACGATTGAAGATCTTTCATCTCCAATGATATCTGTTGAAACTAGAGGCTCTTCGCTATAGCCTAATATGCCTTTCATTTCACCTTCACTAGCTTCCTTGAATAATTTGTTTACTTCTTCTGCTGTTGTAGGTCTGCTTACTTCAAATACTACGTCAACCAATGAGCCAGTTGGAACTGGAACTCTAGCTGAGAATCCATTTAATTTCCCCTTTAACTCAGGCAATACTAAAGCAACTGCTTTTGCAGCTCCAGTTGTTGTAGGTATAATATTTTCTGCAGCAGCTCTTGCACGACGAAGATCCTTATGTCTCTTATCTAATATTTGTTGGTCATTTGTATAGGCATGTATTGTAGTCATAAGTCCCTTTTCTACGCCTAAATTATCTAATATAACCTTAGCTACTGGAGCTAAACAGTTTGTTGTACAAGATGCATTAGATATTACAACATGATTTTCCGGATCATAAAGCTCATCGTTGACTCCCATAACAATTGTTACATCCTCATCCTTAGCAGGTGCAGTTATCATTACTTTCTTTGCTCCAGCTTCTACATGCTTCATTAAGTCCTTCTTATCCTTAAATGCACCAGTTGAATCGATAACTAGGTCTACTCCTAACTCTTTCCACGGAAGTTGTGCTGGATCTCTATAGTTAACTACTTTTACCTTTTTACCATTGATTAGAAAACCTTCTTCGTATACTTCGATTGTTCCTTTAAATTGTCTATATGTTGAATCATATTTAAACAAATGAGCTAAATCTTTTAAGTCTCCTGAAGCGTTTATTGCTACTAGTTCAAATTCAGTTACCCCTGTTTCAAATATAATTCTAACTACGTCTCTACCTATTCTTCCAAAACCACTTAAAGCAACTTTCATCATTTCTATTCCTCCTATTTAAATTTTATTAAACTTTACAAAACTGCTTGCAGTTTCTACACACTGCTGAAACCAGGCTTGCCTCGTTTTTTTATTAACTCTAATATCTTTCTTGCAGCACTTTCATCAGTTACTATCGTGATGTCCTTTCTTATAGATGCTATAGCCATAATTGCTTCAGCCTTGTCATCACCTCCAGCTACTCCTATTATGTTATCAATTTCCTTGTATTTTTGAAGAGATAGTCCAATTGTCTTATATTCCCAGATTTCTTTACCACTAATATCAAAATAGTGACCAAAGGCTTCGGAAACAGATCCCTCAGACATTAGGTAATCTATTCTTTCAACTGATAACTTTCTTCTATGAGCCATAGTATCAGCTCTTCCAATGCCAAATACAAGTAAATTTATGTTGTTAATTAAATCAATAGACTCTTTTATCTCATCATTCTTGATAATTATCTCCAAAGCTTCTTGTTCTAATGTATCAGGAACATTGAGTAATCTATAGCTACCACCTAATTTTTTGCCTATCTTAGCTGCTATAGAATTTGCTTGTGTTTCAAGTTCACTTCCAAGACCACCTCTTGCAGGTATCACCAGTACTTTGTTGGGCTTATCTAACTCAGTCATCTCTTCAGCTACAGTAGCCATGGTGTTACCACCAGTTATTCCAATAATATCATTGGATGATAAGAGTTTTTTAATTGTACTAGAAGTAATCTTACCCATTTCTTTTAGAACCAACTCATGCTCCATTGAATCTCCTGGAATAATAATCACACTTTTTACACCGAGAGCGGCACTAACTTCATTTTGTAAATCAGTAATCCCCTTAAGCTCCTTATAGATTTCTTGAAGATCTTCTAAGAGATGTACGCCTTCATCAGTAACATACATACCCATTAATTCAATCCTTAATAGTCCTTGATCCTTTAAAGTATTTACTTCATTTCTTACAATTCTTTCTCCTAGATCCAAGGTTGTAGCTATTGCTCGCCTGCCTATAGGTTGATTAAAATATATGGTTCTCAAGATTAAATACCTTTTTTCAATTATGTCCGATAACTCTGGAGCAATGTTCTTAATTGTATCTAATAAATTTATAGAATCACCTCCATTGTATGGGCTAATTTCGTCCCAG
>CAYZZR010000040.1:3865-9523 GCA_964482775.1 uncultured Tissierella sp.
AACCTAATTATATCTCAAGTCTTTTATAAAATCAACTATCTAAAAGACTTTTTTATCCAAATATTAGATTAAATGAAAGGAGATAGTTTTAATAGCTCCTTTCATTTATCAAAACCTTTTTCTCAATGTAGACGATGGAATATTTAATTCATCTCGATACTTGGCTACTGTTCTTCTAGAAACCTTGGTTCCCTTTTCTTCTAATAATTTTGAAAGTTGTTGATCACTAAAGGGTTTTTTATCGTTTTCACTATCGACTAGATCCTTGATCATAGCCTTTATACTTGTAGATGATACATCTCCACCTAAACCTGACAAACCACTCATAAAAAAATATTTTAGCTCATATAAGCCTCTTGGAGTTTGAACATACTTCCCATTGGTTGCTCTAGATATGGTTGATTCATGCATTTGGATGTCATCTGCAATCTCCTTAAGAGTCAAAGGAATCAAAGACTTTTCTCCATACTTGAAGAAGTCCATTTGATGTTTCAAAATGGATTCTACAACCTTATATATAGTCTGTCTTCTCTGTTCAATGCTTTTTATTAGCCACATAGCAGAATTGAATTTATCCTGCAAAAACTCCGTAGTTTTAGCATCACCACCATCCTTAAGCATACTTCTATAATAGTTGTTTATATTTAGTCTTGGACCAGTATAATCATTTACTGATATAAGATATTCACCTTCTAGCAAAGAAATTGTAGCATCAGGAATGATATACTTTATATCATCAGCATTTCCCTTAAACATTCTACCCGGCTTAGGCTCTAAGGACTTTATAAAATCACAAATCTCTTGGGCCCTTACAAGCTCTAAATCATTTTCTTTTGCAATTTTATTGATTCTATTGTTTGCAATGTCCTCTAGATGATTTTCTATCAAGACTCTGATCATAGGGTCACTTTCATTCTTTATCTGTAAGAGTAAGCATTCTTTAAGACTTCTCGCCCCAACACCTGTTGGCTCAAAACCTTGGACTAGACCTAATATAAGTCTCACTTCATCTAAGCTTGAAACAGTTACTTGAGATATCTCTTCTAAAGAAACTTGCAAATAACCATTATCATCAATATTTTGAATTATATAAATACCTATTTTTAGCTCCTTTGCCCCCATAGTTACTAAATGAAGCTGACTGATCAAGTATTCTTTTAAAGTAGGAGCATAGCTAGTATAAGATTCCATATTATGGTCTTCAATATTCTTATCAGTTTGCACTTTATAGCTGACATCATCATACTTTTCGATATATTCCTTCCAATCAATGTCAACATCTTTATTATCTATGTTAACGATTTCTATATCGCTAGAATTACTCTCTAATTCAAGCATAGGATTCTCTTCTAACTCATTGGAAAGATATTCGTTCAACTCAATGCTATTGTATTGGAGCAATTGAATAGCTTGACGTAGCTCAGGTGTCATTATTAATTTTTGTGTTTGCTCTAGGGTCAAATTATAACCAACCTTCAATTTATTCATTCTCCTTTTGTATAGTATATATATCATTATATCAAAAAAAGAATAAATAGTTAAGGAGAATTAAAATGGGCAATTGTCAGTGACAATTGCCCATTTATCTATCTTTGTGATTTGTCGTATGGTATACCTTCCGCCTTTGGTGCTCTTGAATGCTTTGATGTAAATGCTAAAACAATCATTGTAGCAATATATGGCATCATCTTGTAATAAGTTTGGTTGATTCCTAAGTTATTTAAGAAAGGTATTAGGGATACTGAATATGCCACAGTTCTAAGGGACGCAAAGAACAAAGCAGCAAAGAAAATTCTTAAAGGTTTCCATTGACCAAAGATCATTACAGCTAAGGCCAAGAATCCAAATCCTGCAACTCCTGTATGCCCATTTACGTTTCCATCCATAACTCCAACTGAATAGAAGAAACCTCCTATACCCCCTAAAAGTCCTGAAAGACTAACTCCTGCATATCTCATCCTATAAACATTTATACCTACTGAATCTGCTGCTTGAGGATGCTCTCCACAGGCACGAAGTCTTAAGCCAAATTTTGTTTTATAAAATATAACATAAGATATTACAAGAAATAAAAGTCCTATAAATACTGTTAGGTAGGTTCTTTGAAAGAACATAGGACCAATTACAGGAATATCCCCTAAGCCCGGTACCTTTCTAATATAGAAATTCGAATTTGTTGTAATACCATCACTCATGAAAAACATCTTTGAAACCAATAATATTACTGCAGGTATCAACATGTTTAATGAGGTACCTGTTATTGTCTGATTTGCTTTCATATTTATAGCTGCAAAGGATAATAAAAGGGAATACAATATCCCTGCTAATCCTGCTACGATCATTCCAATGAGTAGAATAGTTTGTGGTCCCATTCCACTATCTTGAACGAAGTATACAAACAATGCTCCAAAGAAAGCTCCAAATAGCATTATACCTTCTAGTGCAAGATTTATAACCCCACTTCTCTCACTAAACATACCTCCCAATGCTACAAGAAGCAATGGAATTGCTACAGGAAGCATATTCTGAATTAAATAATATACAGTATCCATTAGTCTGCCTCCTTTATACTATTATGTTTTTTATCCAATCTCTTTTTAAAGAATCCTGCTATGGATGAATTCATAATCATGGCAAATGCTGAGAAGTAAATAATTACAGCTATTACAACGTCAATTATTTCAGGTTTATAGCCAACTAAACTGGCTAGCGTACCTCCACGTTGTATATGTGATATAAATATTGATGATAAGATTATACCTATTGGATGGGAATTTCCAAGAAGTGCAACCGCAATACCGTTAAAACCTGCAGCTGCTATGATATTTACTGGTTCATAAGTCATTGAGCTACCAGCTATAGCTGAAGGTGCCAATATAGCAAATGCTCCTCCTAATCCTGAAAGTCCACCAGCAATAACCATAGTTATAATTATATTTGTTTTTCCCTTCATTCCTGCATATTCTGCTGCATTCTTATTAAATCCAGTAGCCTTCAATTCATAACCAAAAGTAGTTTTTTGTAAAACAATATATAATATTATGCCTATGATAATGGCAAAGATTATTCCTAAGTTTACATTTGATCCTTGAATTCCTAGTGAAGGTATCTGAACATCTTGTGATAAATAATTGGTTCTAGTCATGTTAGACACATACATAACGGAGTTACTTTGTATATTCATATCCACTAGATACATACCTATATAGTTGAACATTATAGCTGTAATAACTTCATTTACATTTAGCATGGCTTTAAATATGCCTGGTATAAAGCCCCAAATCATACCTCCAACCATTCCTGCTAGTATGGCAACTATCCAATGTAAACCACTAGGTAAATCCCACATAAAGCCTACAACTAAAGCAAAGAACATTCCCATTGTATATTGGCCTGATGCACCTATATTAAACAAGCCCATTTTAAAAGCAAATCCAACAGATAATCCTGTCATAATTAAGGGAGTTGCAAAATAAAAGACGTCTCCTATTCTACCTAAACCTCCAAATATTATAAATCTAAAACCAGCTACAGCATTTTCTGGTTTTGCAACTAGCATTACTAAAAATCCAAATATTAATCCAAGGAATATGGCCATTAGAGCAGATGTGAATGAAGAAAATCCTCCTATATGGGTGATGTTTTTTAAGCTAAATTTATTTTTATTGGATGATCTATTATTCTCCTGCATGGTCTATCTCCTTTACATTATCACGTTTTGCTCCGGACATATATAATCCTAGCTCTTGAACTGTAGTAGTCTTTGGATCAAGCTCTCCGACTATTTCTCCCTCGTAAATAACAAGTATACGATCACTAACATTCATCACTTCATCCAATTCCAGGGAAACAAGTAATACTGCCTTACCTGCATCACGTCTTGATACAAGCTGTTTGTGCACATATTCTATAGCTCCAACATCCAAGCCCCTTGTTGGTTGAACAGCAACTAAAAGCTCATGTTCTTTATCTATTTCTCTTGCTATAATTGCTTTTTGTTGATTCCCTCCAGACATGCTTCTAGCAATTGTCTTTGGTCCTTGGCTACTTCTTATGTCAAATTTATCTATAAGCTTTTCTGCGTATTTTTCAACTTCATCAAATCTAATAAATCCACCTTTTTGAAAATCAGGTTGCCAATATCTTTGAAGTACTAGATTTTCTTCTAATTTATAATCAAGCACCAATCCATGCTTATGTCTATCCTCAGGAATATGACTCATTCCTGCTATTGAACGTTGTCTAATATTAGATTTAGTAATATCCTTGCCACACAAGGTTATTGTACCTGTGCTTATCTTTTCCAATCCTGTAAGTGCTTGAACAAATTCCGTTTGCCCATTTCCATCTATACCTGCTAGACAAACTATTTCTCCTGCTCTAACATCAAAAGATACATTTTTTACAGCATTATTTTTATGAATTTTTGAAGGAACTGTTAGATTATTTATAGAAAGTATAACTTCCTTTGGTTCCATATGACCCTTGTCCACTTTAAAGTCTACATCTCTTCCAACCATCATTTTAGAAAGTTCTTCTTTTGTTACATCCTTTATATCTACTGTTCCAATATATTTACCTTTTCTAAGAACTGTACATCTATCTGCAACTTCCATGATCTCATTTAGCTTATGGGTAATAAAAAGTATGGATTTTCCTTCATTGGCAAACCCTTTCATTATCTGAAGCAATTCCTTGATTTCTTGCGGTGTTAAAACAGCAGTTGGCTCGTCAAATATAAGAATTTCATTATCTCTATAAAGCATCTTCAATATTTCTACTCTTTGCTGCATACCAACAGAAATATCTTCAATAGTTGCATCAGGATCAACTCTAAGGCCATATTTTTCACTTAAAGCCATAACCTTTTCTCTAGCTTCTTGCTTTTCTAAAAAACCCATTTTATTTGGCTCTACACCAAGAATAATATTTTCAAGCACAGTAAAGATTTCCACAAGTTTAAAATGTTGATGCACCATACCAACTCCCAAGGCATTAGCATCATTGGGATTGTTGATTAAAACCTTCTCTCCGTTTTTTCTTATCTCACCTTTTTCAGCCTGATAAAGCCCAAAGAGAACACTCATTAATGTGGATTTTCCAGCACCATTTTCACCTAGAAGTGCATGTATTTCTCCCTTTCTCAACTTTAGAGTGATATCATCGTTAGCAATAATACCAGGGAATACTTTTGTAATATTTAGCATTTCTATTATATAATTTTCCACTTTAACCTCTTCTTCTCATCTATATTTTTGTAATAACTACTATCCTATATCATTTCTAGTTAAAAAAAAGGAGGAAAATTTTGGTATTCCCCCATTTTTAAATATTACTCACATAAGAAAAACCAATATGTCGGGTAACTTAATTTCTAAAACTATCTAGTAGTTACTGAAACCTTTGTAAGACCAAATGCATTAGTTAATTCTTCAGCTGTTGCATAACCATTAGCATCTGCAACTTCGATTGAACGAATTACTTCGATTTCACCTGCAGCTAATTTTGCAAATATTGCATCATAAGCTTCTTTGTTAAATGTTGCAAATCTATCAAAAGCATCTCCACTTGCTTCACCTATAACTTCTGTTGGAAGACCAACACCGTCGTTTTCAGCATTGAAGTAAGTCGTCTTGCCACTGAAAGTTGCCCAACTAT
>CAYZZR010000040.1:9533-14362 GCA_964482775.1 uncultured Tissierella sp.
TGCTGCAAGACCTTTTGTTGCTGATGTGATAACTGTTTCACTGTCATATCTTTGGTCAACGTCTACACCTATAACCTTAGTTCCAGCTTCAGATGCTGCTGACATAACGCTCTTACCTACCGCTCCACCACAAGCAAATATTACATCCATTCCTTCTTGGAACATAGTGCTTGCTGTAGCTTTATTTGTATCATTTTCTTCAAAGTTTCCTGTGTAATGGTATAAGGATTTTATTGAGCCGTCTGCCAGTCCTAATTCTTTAGCAGCATCTTCTGCTCCTTGAAGGTATCCATATCCAAATGCTTGAACAGCTGGAACTGCCATACCACCCATGAATCCAAGTTCAGTCATTCCATCCATAACAGCTGCATATCCAGCAAGATATCCTGATTGTTCTTCAGAATATAGAATACTAGCTACATTTTCTTTAGTTTCAAATGTTGCATAGTCTGCTGTATGAGGTGCACCATCTAGAAGAATAAATTTAACTTCTGGATATTTAGTTTGAGCTTCATAAATTGGAACTTCAAACAAGAATCCTGGAGTTACTATAACTTTTGCTCCACCTGTTACTGCAAGATCAATTGCTGCTAAGTATCCAGCATCTGATGCTTCTTCAGGCTTAATGTAATTATGGGAAATTTTTTCTGCTTCTGCAAATGCAACTACACCTTCCCAAGCGCCTTGGTTAAATGATTTATCATCGATATTTCCTTTGTCAGTGATTAGAGCTATTTCTGCTCCTGTGCTGCTTGAACCACCATCTGGAGTACTAGTAGTACAACCAACAACACTTACTGCCACTAACATGATTGCTAAAGCAATCGCTAAAACTTTTTTCATTTTATTACCCCCTATTTAATTCAATAAATTGATAACTAATGAATACGTTTTTCAATCAAATAGACTTATACCCAAATTAGTCATCAATCATCATCTTAATTATAACCCCTTTCCAAAATTATTACAAGATGAAAAAGCACTTCAAGCTAAGTTGAAGTGCCTCATACTAACAATCCTCTGGTTCACCCACTGTATAACCCGCTTTTGATAGTACTTTTAAAGCAGCATTTACTCTAGTTTCGTTTACCATAACAATAGGTCCTGTACAGCCCATACCGGATTCTGCATAGATGCCATCCTTCCAAAGAACCCTTACTGCATCCTCTAATTCCATTATATCTATTCCATCAATTGTTCCTGTAACAACTTCTTTATCAGGAGCCTTGACTTCTTCAGATGATTCTTCCTTCTTAAGCTCTTTAGTCAAGTTGCTTAGAATATCTTTTAATCCAGCCTTATTGGCCATTTCAAATTCATTCTTTGCTATTGAGTTTACATTGCCTTTTACTAGACTTGCTCCATAGCTTAATGCATTAGCTACTACTGGTATACCAGATGCTCTTGAGAGTATAAGAATATTTCTATTATAATCTTCACCAATACCTGGGCCATATCCATAGCCTTGAGATTCATAGCTTCCACCAGTAGTAAAGGATGAAAATATCTTCATCAATATATTACCAGTTAAGGTATCTGTAATCATTACATCTGGAGTACCCATCAAAAGATCATTACCCCTCATTACTGCACCACCATCAGCTCTAGCAGACTCAGTAAAGTTGATTTCGTAGCCCTTTGATGATAATTCCTTAAAGGCTCTCTCAACTTGTCTTGCACCGTCTACATTCAAAATACCAACAGTTGGCTTTTTTACACCCATGCTCTTAGCTGCAATAATTCCATATATACCATTCTTAACCATAGCTTCTACTCTATGTGGTGATGATGTTCCAGTTGTTGTAGCAATAAACATTTCATTTCCACGGCCTGGGGTTACAACTCTACCTACGGTAGATACCCCTATGGGGAAGCTATAGTGCATGGTTACACATGCTCCAATATCTCCACTATCTAGAAGCTCTTCCATCTTCTTATAGCCTTCATCTTCATTTTCTACAATAACTTGAGTCAAATTGGAGTCAACCTTAGGTCCTATTAGCACTACCTCTATAGAAGCATCTCTTTCCTGTGCAATTTCTGCGCCTCTGACTACATTGTCGATTCCTAGCTCACTGCCTAATGTTGTTATTCCAACCCTTACTCTTTGTCCAAATTGACCAGTTTCCATTGCATCAGCTATATCATTAAATACCTTACCAATCATGGCTTTTACATTATTAGTTGACATATAATCACCTCTAATCTTTTAGTAGATGAGAAGCAAAATCTCTCATAGCTTCAGCTACTAGGTTTCTAACTTCAGTCTCAGACACACCTTTAGATTCTTCTACTTTACCTGGATTCTTCTCTATAACTATTGATGCACCATCAAATAAATTGGTCATTCTACCTAGGAATAAGCTTCCTTTTCCAACTATCATGGATCTATTAATGTTTCCAGCTAACATCTCTTCTCTTGCAAAGCCAATATATGGTATTCCTGATGGAATATGTCCTTGGGTTGGTGCCCAACCTTCCATTCCATGTATATCGATAAAATCGTTGATAGCAGCTCTATCCAATTCGCCTCTCTTAACTCCAAGAGCAGCTATCATCTTGTAGTTAGCTGTAGGAACGTCACCAGCACCAGCAGGCTTAGTTACATCAGGGTTTTGCATTTCTACTGAATACTTGTCAATATCTGTAATCTTTAAGTTTCCTCTATCTAATGGTTCTGTTACCAATGAAGTAATTACTGCTTGAGGAGATGAGCCTGTTCCAACTGTATGTCTACCAACTAGGTCATTTCTCAATATTGGATTTACACCATCATTCTCAGAAATTAGCATTGCAAAACCACCAATAACATCCTCTAGTATCGGAATATCCTTCTTTACATGATCTTTGCCATTCATCCCAAGCTTAGCAGTTGAACCACCGGATACTACCATTACATTCTTAAAAGTTCCTGCCTTAACTAAGGAAGCAGCCGAAATGATTGTATGAGCTGGAGCAGCACAGAAACCTCTAACATCTGAACCAGACGCATTAACTAATCCTGCCATCTCAGCTATAGCCTTAGCAAAGTTTCCTCCACCTCTTTGGTTCATGTCTCCACAGGCTTCTTCTGAACATTCTAATACATATTCTATGTCTGCTGGATCAATGTTATTCTTATCTAAAAGGTGCCATGCTGCTAATACACCTGATGCTTTAGAAACAAGATTTTCAAATATAACATGTGCATTTAAGTTAACATCTACATCATGTGCTCTTTTAACACAACCTACAACCTTGTCATTAAACATCAAAGCTTCTGCATGCTGTTCATTAATAGCTTTTTCTATATCAGCAATATCGTCCCCATCTTTTAACTTAGCTACGAACTCATCCTTTATTAGCGGATGATCTGCTAACTTTGGTTTGATACTTTGAGTAAATTCTTTTTCGAGCTTAACTAGATCGAACACATCCACGATTTTTATTAAGCCAATGAACTCATCTTCTGGCATAATTTCGCCAAATTTACCTACTCTTTTTGCATCTGGTGCATCTTTATCAAACCATGGCTGTTCAAGATTTTTCAAATCACTTGGTTTATGGTTTCCAATATAAACTTGATTTGGCCAATAGCTTACAGCCTTTTCATAGCTTCTCAAAGAATTTGGTAAGTTTTTAAGATATTCTGAATCTGGATTTAATGTTTTTTCTGTAGTTTGTGTTGTTCCATTGTGCAAAACCATATCTGGTGCATGTACTAATACATAACTAGTCCCTTTTACAACTGAATAACTCATTTGTCCACCTCCATAATATTCTAAAGAAAAATAAATATGATGGGTTTAACCCAACTTGGTATAAAACGGCTTATCCTAGAATAAACCTAGGGTAAGCCTATGTAAGGGTGATCATAGATCACCCAACTTGTTTGTATGCTTTTACTTATTTTTTTACTTCAAATACAGTTTGATCAGAAATTTCTGTAGATAAAGCTTGTAAAGCTCTTTCAACTATCTTTCTTCTAAGCGCCTTCTCTTCCTTTGGATCCAATGCTGGGTTTCCAAGCGGATGAGGTATTGCAATAGCTGGAACTATTCTATTGGCACCAACTGTTAGTGAAATAGGTACTACTGTACAAATATGAACTACTGGAATTCCGGCTCTTTCTACTTCTTTTACCATTGTTGCACCGCAACGTGTACAGGTGCCTCAGGTGGAAGTTAGAATAACTGCGTCAACTCCATCAGCCTTTAACTCTTTACTAAATTCTGAAGCAAACTTCTTAGCACTTGCTACAGCTGTACCATTTCCTACTGTAGAATAATAGTATCTATGAAGTGATCCTATTTTCCCTTCCTTTTCCATATCACGTAAAACGTCTACCGGAATAACTCTATCTGCATCTAGGTTTGCATAAACTGGGTCATGACCTCCATGAGCAGTTTCCCATTCGCCTTCTTTTAAATCATCGATGCCTTCAATATCATATTTACCATATTTTTGTGCTGATGAGGATTCAATATGATCTGGATTGCCATGTGGAACTATACCACCAGATGTAACTATAGCTATCTTTGCCTTTGTAATATCCTTAACTGCTGGATTTGGCTCTACTCTATCAAAGTTAGGCATTGGAAATTCAGTTTCAAATGGTTGACCTGCAAGCTTTTTAACCATCATATCAACTGCTCTCTCTGAACCTCTCTTATCAGTAAAGAAATTCTTTCTAATACCTCTTTCAAGATAACCTTCTTCACTAGGAGAACCAATTTCTTCGCCTTTAACTAACTTCAACGCTAAAGGAACCATCTTTGAAACAGCATCTCTCATACCAACAGCACTATTTTTAGTTTCTACTACATATACAGCTTTCTTGTACATATCTG
>CAYZZR010000041.1:0-14103 GCA_964482775.1 uncultured Tissierella sp.
ATGATATGCTTGCTACTTTACCACAAGCTGTAGCAGCTCAAATGGCTAAGGATAACAATCCTGAGTTAACTATAGGTGGCCAAGTTGGAACATACTACTACAATGTTAACAACGATCTTAAACCTTTCAATAACGTTAAAGTTAGAAAAGGATTATCAATGGCATTAGACAGAGAAACTATCGTTTCCAAGATTGCTCAAGGTGGCCAAATTGCAGCTCAAGGAGTTGTTCCAGTAGGTCTAGTTGACGAAAATGGTAAAGAATTTAGAGAAGTTGTTGGAAACTTAATTGAGTACAACGTAGCTGAAGGCAACAGCTCAAACTTCGTTCTTCTTTACAATACTTCAGAAGCTCACAAGAAAATAGCTCAAGCTGCTCAAGAAATGTGGAGAACATCTTTAGGAATTACATTAGGTGTTGAAAATGTTGAGTTCCAAGTTAAACTTGACAGAGAAAAAGCAGGAGACTACAATATCTCCAGAGCTGGATGGATTGGTGACTATAGTGACCCAATGACATTCATGGACCTTTGGTTATCAGGCGGAGCATTTAATGACTCAGGCTATAGCAACCCTAAATATGATGAGTTAATATTAGGCGCTAAGGCTACAGCAGATCAAACAGTAAGATTTAACAATATGAGAGAAGCTGAATTAATAATAATGGAAGATATGCCAATTGTACCAGTATATTTCTACACTCAACCATACGCTGTTAAATCAAATGTAGATGGAATCTATAAGCTTCCACTATACTATCCAACATTAACATACGCTGAAATTAACTAATTAAGTATAAATAAAGAAAATAATTGAAAACTAAAGGGGCAGGCATAAATGCCTGCCCACTTAAATGAGAAAATCAGGTGGTTTAACATAAACACTCCGATTTTCTTTTAAAGTAAAAAAGAAGGAGAGGTAATATGAAGAGCTACCTTTTAAAGAGATTAGCGATGTCATTAGTGACATTATGGGCTGTAGTAACGATAACCTTTATATTGATGCACTCTGTACCAGGTAATCCATTCGCAGCTGAAAGTAAAATGCCAAAGGTTGTATATGATAACCTACAAGCAAAGTATGGACTTGATAAACCACTAAGTGAACAATATGTGATTTATTTAAAAAATCTCTTAAAGGGAGATTTTGGTGACTCAATGAAGTCAAGAGTTGAAACCGTAAACGATATGATAGAAAGAGGATTTCCTGTTTCTGCAAAAATAGGCTTACAAGCATTATTAATAGCACTTTGCTTTGGTCCTGCTTTAGGAGCATTAGCAGCACTTTATCAAAATAAAATACCAGACTACATATCCATGATTATAGCTATTATTGGTATTTCAGTACCAAGCTTTATAATGGGTACCGTACTCATTCAGTTTATTGCTAGAAACGTATCATGGTTACCTATAGGTGGTTGGGGAACCTGGCAACATACAATATTGCCTTCATTTGCAATGTCTTTGATGCCTCTAGCTACAATGGCTAGACTAATGCGTTCAAGCATGTTGGAGGTCTTAGGACAAGATTATATTAAAACTGCAAAATCAAAGGGAATTACAAAAGCAGCTGTCATTTTAAAACATGCAGTTAGAAATGCTATTCTACCTGTTATATCCATATTAGGTACTACTATCTCAAACCTTTTGACAGGAAGCTTTGTAATTGAAAAAATATTCGGAATACCTGGACTTGGTAGATTCTTTGTTCAGTCTATTGGAAATAGAGATTACACCTTAATTATGGGTACTACAATTTTTTATGCTATGATTTTAATTATTATGTTATTATTAGTAGACATTGCTTATATGTTTATAGACCCAAGAATCAAGCTTACTAAGGAGGGACGTTAATGGACAGAGATAAGCTACTCACAAAGGATATGTTTGAGAAAGCATCTCATGAAGATCGTGATGCAGATAAAATAAGACGTCCTAGTATTAAATATTGGCCAGATGTTTGGCGTAGACTAAAACAGAATAAACTAGCTATGACTGGACTTATCATAATTGTCATAATGGCAATAATGTCCGTTGTAGGTACTAAAATAAATGGATTTACTTACACTGAGCAAAACTATGATTTAATTAATATTCATCCTAATGGTGTGCACTGGTTTGGTACTGACGAATTAGGTAGAGATTTATTTACAAGAACTTGGTTTGGAGCAAGATACTCCCTTATTATAGGTGTGCTAGCTGCAGCTATCGACTTTATGATTGGAGTTATATATGGCGGAATAGCAGGCATGGCAACGAGAAAGGTAGACGCAGTAATGATGCGTATAGCTGAAGTAATATATAGTATCCCTTATATGCTAGTAGTAATACTTTTATCAGTAGTATTCTCTACATCAGGAGCTGGTACTTCCATGTTTGTGCTTATACTTGCTATGAGTTTAACTGGATGGGTTCCAATGGCAATTTTAGTTAGAGGTCAGGTTCTTCAACTTAAGGAATCTGAGTATTCCTTAGCATCAGAATCCCTTGGAGCTGATAAGGGTTGGATCTTAAGAAAGCATATCATTCCTAATACTTTAGGACCAATACTTGTAAATGTAACCTTAACTATACCAAGAGCTATATTTGCAGAGGCGACTCTTAGCTTCTTAGGTTTAGGTATACAACCACCTAAGTCAAGCCTTGGAAACCTTGCAAATGAAGGTTTAGCAGGATTGCCTGTAGGAAATGCTTATCAGATATTTATACCAGCAATATTTATTTCTCTTATAATGTTTGCCTTCAATGTACTAGGTGACGGCTTAAGAGATGCATTAGATCCAAGACTACGTAAATAGAAAGGGGTGGAAAAATGGAAAAAGTACTAGAGGTTAAAGACTTAGCTGTATCCTTCAAAACTTTCTTCGGAGAGGTTGAAGCAGTACGTAAAATAAGCTTTGATGTTGGCAAAAAAGAAACAGTAGCTATAGTAGGAGAATCAGGTTGTGGAAAAAGTGTAACAGCAAACTCTATAATGCAGCTTCTTCCTATGCCACCTGCATTCTATAAAGGTGGGCAAATATTATTTAATGGTGAAGATATAGTAAAGAAAACAGATAAAGAAATGCAAGAAATCCGTGGAAACCAAATTTCTATGGTGTTTCAAGATCCAATGACATCACTAAATCCAACTATGAGAATTGGAAAACAAATCGTTGAGGGTCTTGTAAAGCATCAAAACTTAAGCAATGAAGAGGCTGAAAAAAAAGCTATAGAAATGCTAAATTTAGTATCTGTACCTCAACCAGAAAAAAGAATCAAACAATATCCCCATGAGTTTTCTGGTGGTATGAGACAAAGAGTTATGATAGCTTTAGCTATGGTATCAAACCCACAGCTTTTAATAGCAGATGAGCCTACTACCGCTCTTGACGTAACAGTTCAAGCTCAGATTCTTGAACTGATGAAAAGTTTACAGGATCAATTAGATATGTCCATAATTCTCATTACACATGACTTGGGAATTGTTGCAGACGTAAGCGATAAAGTTATTGTAATGTATGCAGGTCAAATTCTTGAGCAAGGTGCAACTGATGAGCTATTTGCAAATCCAAAGCATCCTTACACTAGAAAACTGCTTGCCAGCGTTCCACGTTTGGATATGGATAGAAATGAATCCTTACATGCAATCGAAGGAACTCCTCCAGACCTATATATACCTCCAAAGGGATGTCCATTTTATGATAGATGTGACTTTGCTATGAAGGTTTGTAAGGACAACATGCCAGAGGCTGATTATCATAGTAATTCCCACTATAGCCGTTGTTGGTTAAATCATCCAATGGCAAAGACCGCTGAAGGGAGCGAAAAATAATGGTAGAACCTTTAATTTCCGCAAGAAATATTAAAAAACATTTTGATGTAGGAGTTGGGATGCTTAAGGCCGTAGATGGCATAAGCTTTGATATATACCCTGGAGAAACTTTTGGTTTAGTAGGTGAATCAGGTTGTGGTAAATCCACAGCGGGAAGAACTATCATAAGACTATACGAACCAACTGAAGGAGAACTTCTCTTCAATGGTAAAAATATATATAAAATGTCTCGTCATGAGATGAAAGAAGTAAGAAGAAACTTTCAAATGATATTCCAAGACCCATATGCTTCCTTAAACCCAAGAATGACTGTTGAGGAAATTGTAGCTGAGCCTTTAGATATCCACAAAGTATGCAAAAATCATACTGAAAGGCATGAGAGAGTAATTGAACTTCTAGAGCTTGTAGGATTAAGTGAAGAACATGCTAATCGCTTCCCTCACGAATTCTCAGGCGGGCAAAGACAAAGAGTGGGGATTGCCAGAGCCTTGGCTTTAAACCCTAAATTTATCGTCTGTGACGAACCTATCTCTGCATTGGACGTATCTATCCAAGCACAGGTTGTAAACCTTTTAAAAGACCTTCAGGAGAGTCTTGGCTTAACCTATTTGTTTATTGCTCATGATCTATCGATGGTAAGATATATATCAGATAGAGTTGGTGTAATGTATTTAGGTCATATGATGGAGTTAGCTGCATCAGAAGAACTTTATGACAATCCAATACATCCATATACTCAAGCACTACTATCAGCTATACCAATACCTGATCCTGAAGTTCAAAGAAATAGACATAGAATAATGCTAGAGGGAGATGTGCCAAGCCCTATTAACCCTAAAGAAGGCTGTAGATTCGTGGAAAGATGCCCTTATGCAATTCAAACCTGTAGAGAGGTCACTCCAGAATTTAGAGAAATAAAAGATAAACACTTTGTAGCCTGTCACAGAGCAGATGAAATAGTAGCAGGTACTGCAAAGCCAACAAAATAAGCTTAAAAATCAGACAGGTCTACCATTCCACGTATGTGGGACAGTAGACCTGTTTCTTTATATTACCTATATTCTGCGCAGTATAGCCTTGGTTAAAAGTCTTACTTCTTTCATCTTTAATGCCAATAGCATAAAGAAATATGTGATTACTCCTGCTAGAACTGCTACCATCAAGCTTAGTAATTGAGTCATGGTTGTTTGTGGCAATAGAGCTCCAACTTTGAAGTATATAATATATACTAAAAAGCCCATAACTAAAGAGGCTACTAATGTCTTAGACAATGCCGTCATCATATTTGAAATTCCTATAGGCCCAAGCTTCTCTCTAAGCTTGTAAAAGGCCAAAATTACTATTACTATAGATGAAATACTAGTAGATACTGCTAATCCTCTTATTCCAAATGGTCCAACTAGAGCAAAGTTAAGTACCACGTCTATGACAACTCCAATTGCAGCATTTACCATTGGTGTCTTGGTATCCTGTAAAGAATAAAATACCTTGTTGAGCATAACTCTTACAGCTATGGCCACAAGCCCTATTGAATAATACACCAGTGCTGTACTGGTCATGACCGAGGCACTATCATCAAAAGCTCCTCTTTGGAAGAATAGCTGTACCATAGGATATGCCAAAATTATCAATCCTATTGTAGCCGGTACTGTAATCAGGAATATGATGTTTACCCCTTGATTCAATATATTTATGGTTTCTTCTCTGTCATTTCTTGAAAATGCACTTGAAAGCATAGGAAATACTACTGTTGCAATAGCTTGAATAAAGACTGTTATAATCAAATCATTGATCCTAGATGCATAGGAAAGAGCTGAAATACTTCCTGTAGCCAAGTCAGAAGCCAATGTTTTGTCTATGATAACACTTAATTGTTGTACCGAAGAACCAATCAATACAGGAAAAACCAAGCCTACTGCCTTCTTCACATAAGGATCCTTCATATTCACATTCAAAGAATATCTATAACCAGCATGCCTGACAGCAGGTACCTGTATCAAAAATTGAGTAGCTGAAGCAATCACCGTAATAAACATCAACATTCCTATATTTTTTGCTGGAAAGAAAAATAGATATATGAGGAATACAAAATTATAAGGAATTCCCATAATTGCATGTGGTCCAAATATTTGAGCTGAATGCAGATATCCTGAAAGTACATGAGTAAAACCTAGAAAGATTACTATTGGAATTCCAATTCTATTTAATTTTACTGCTAACTCAAACTGTTCTCCTTCAAAGCCCTTGGCAAGTATTTTTATTATCTGTGGCGAGAATATAAATGCAAGTGTGGCTAAAATCAAGGTAATGAAGAATACCAAATTCAATATATTATTTAAGTATTTTAATTTATTTGCTTTACCTTTTGTTTCACCTATTTCAGAAAAAATAGGTATCAAGGTAGTATTCATAGCTGACCCTAAGGTACTCATTATGATTACAGTTGCAGTCAAAGCAACAAAATATGTATCTGTTTCCATGCCTGAGCCATATCTTGAAGCAATCATTACCTCTCTAATAAACCCTAAACCCTTGCTAATTAATGTAAATATGGCTATCATTGAAGCTGATTTAGCCAACTCTTGTTTTTTAGTCATTTTATCCCTCTTTTAAAGTTTTGTTCTACCCTCTAATTTAAGCTTCCAAGAAACTGCTTGCAGTTTCCACACACCGCTGCAATAAGATGGGTTTACCCATCTTATTATACCACACCAAAAGACCCAATAAGAATAATAATATTACTTATTGGGTCTAAAGTTAAAGGAGGAAAAATTAGCTATTTGTTGCACCATTAAAACCATCTAAAATAAAATTATAAGGTGCTTGCTTTAGGTGATTTTTATCTATCTCTAAAGTTATTGTTTTATAGGTAATAACCTGTATTTGAACATAATCTGGATTTGGTGGACTTATATCAAAATAAATCCTATAACCATTTCCTTCTTTCATGATTCGATTCACCGCCATAGAATAACCAGGTGTTGGGAATTGCTTAGTTATAGTAAGAAGCATACTACCCTCATTATCCTTCATAATAAGTTCCTCTTGACTATTATATGATTGAACTATGCCTAATGTTTTAAAGGCTATGGTATTCATATTTTCCAATACCTCCTTAACTCTTTGAAGGATAATTACAGCTTCTACTTGTGTTAAATCTCTATTAGGACTAAAGCTAGAATCTGAATCTCCTACAATGATCTTATTACTATATAGTATTCCTAAATAGTCTAAGCTATCACTAGGTATTGTATCAATATCTTTAAAAGGAAGTGCTACATTTTCATAATTGCCAACACCGATTGATACTAATTTCGCGCCTAAGGTGTCTAACATCGCTATTCTCGATAGATTTCCAAGATCTCCAATTCCATCTACAGTATATCCATAATCCTTAAACAAGGAAGCAATAGACAATGTAAAGTCTTGACTAGATATTGGTCCATTAGGATCAAACTTCTCAAATCTATCCCTAGCTAAATAAGGAAAATAATAGGCTATAAAGCTTCTGCTTATAAGGTTATCTGCCCAATGATTGGCAAGTTTATCAGCAATAGTTCCAAAGGACATACTAGAACTAAAAATCATAGCAACAATAAGCACTATACAAATATTTCTTTTCATGTAAATCCCCCCACTTGAATCTTTAGTACAATTATACCCATATGATATGAATTTATGGTTACATTTAGGTTACAAAAAAATAGACTAAGACTAGTCTATAATTTTTTCTAAATCATCAGCCGACATAGGTTTTGCTATATAGTAACCTTGACCCAGTCTACAGCCCAAATCCAATAATTTTTCTAATTGTTCCTTATGCTCAATACCTTCTGCTATAACATCTAAATCTAAGCCATCCGCAAAATAGATAACCCCTTTTAACATTGTCTCATCATCTTGGTCAATATGAATCCTATCTATAAATGTTTTATCTATCTTGACAGAATCAAGTGGCAATTCCCTTAGTCTAGCTAAGGAAGAATATCCTGTCCCAAAATCATCCAAGGAGATTCTGACCCCCAGCTCCCTTAATCTTTTTAAGTTAGCAATAAGATTATCCATATTGTCAACAGTACCAGACTCCGTTAGTTCAAGAGCCAATTCACCCTTTCCTATACCATATTCCTTCATTTTGCTTTCTATTAAGTCTAGAAAATCCACACTACAAAATGATTTTAGAGAAATATTTATTCCAACTCTAGGAATATTTATATTTTTGTCCTTCCATTTTTTCTTTTGACTTAAGGCTTCATTTACTACAAAATCTCTGATTTTAAATATTAGATCGGTTTTTTCTGCCAATCTAATAAAGCTTAAGGGTGGTATATATCCTTTTTCAGGATGAAACCATCTAATCAAACTTTCAACAGCAAAAATACTCTTTGTATTCATATCTTGTATTATTTGATAATGTAAGGTAAATTCATTGTTGAGAAGGCCCTTCTTTACATCGTCTAGTGTAGAAACATCATCTACAACTGTTCTTAGCACCTCATCATCATAATAATGAAAACCGGATTTCTTGTGAATTTTACAATATTGCATAGCTATATGAGCTTTTTTAATTAGATCTTCAAAGTCGTTTCCATCCTTAGGCTTAAGTGCTACACCTATAGAAGATGAAATAAAAAACTCCTTATTATCATATTTCCAAGGCTTATCTATAGAGTTTTGTATATCCTTAACCCTCTTATTCAAGCTTTCTATTGAATCAATATTAGCTATAACAATCCCAAACTCATCACCTTGTAATCTAGCAAGCAAATCCTTTTTGTCTGCTAATTCTAGAATCCTATTAGCCAAATCCAATAAGAGTTCATCCCCTATTTTATGCCCCAATAAATCATTGATATAGCCAAAGTTATCTATATCTATATAAAGAAAAGCTGCCATCATATAAGGATCATTACTTATACTTTCATTGAACTCAATCTGAAATTTCTTTCTATTCGGCAAGCCTGTTATAGTATCAAAGGAGTCTAGATATTGAACTTTATTGTCTAGTTTCTTAATTCTTTTAATACTATTTTCTACTAAAAAATAAATCATAATAGAGGTAGCTGATACAAATGATAACCCTTTATAGGTCTGCACAAATGAGTTCTCCAATCCATGTTCCCCAATTAAATGCACTACAAGCATATCAGAAAGATATATCCATAGTGAAGAAACTACAAAATAAATTAATGCAACCCTAATTCCTTCTTTAAATGGATATATCTTCTTTTTATTATTTTGGCTCATATATTCTCCAACTTTCATTGATTACTTAAATCATGAAGATTTAAAATTTAATATACTTAGGTTTAATCTACCCCAAAAAAACAAATCCAAACAAAATCTGACAATAAAGGAAAATACACTTCGAAATAAGTTTCGAAGTGTATTTTCCTTTATTGTTCAATATTAATTAATTATTTTGATTCGCCTAGATAGGCCGCTTTAACCTTATCATCGTTAAGTAAACTCTTGCCTTCTCCTTCAAGAACCAAGGAACCAGTTTCTATTACATAACCATAATCCGCAACCTCTAAGGATTTTTTAGCATTTTGTTCTACCAGTAAGATGGTATTGCCTTGTCGATGGATTTCCTGAATAATATCAAAAATATCCTTAACAAGTAGTGGCGCTAAACCTAACGAAGGCTCATCAAGCATAAGAATTTTTGGCTTGATCATCAAGGCACGGCCTACTGCTAGCATTTGTTGCTCTCCACCTGAAAGAGTTCCAGCCTTTTGCCAGGATCTTTCCTTAAGTCTAGGGAACAATTCATAGGCTTTATTCATTTGTTTAAGGATTTCTGATCTTTCCTTTACAGTGTAGGCACCAAGAATCAAGTTCTCCTCTACTGTAAGGTTAGGAAATATTCTTCTTCCCTCTGGTGATAGAGCTATACCTTTTTTAACTATATCCATAGTCTTTAGGTTGGTCAAATCCTCTCCATCATATTCAATAGTTCCTTCTTGCTTCTTAACCAAGTTCATAATAGCCCTTAGTGTAGAAGATTTGCCGGCACCATTTGCACCAATCAAGGTAACTATCTTATTGTCTTCAATTTTTAGATTTATTCCTCTAAGAGCTTTAATACCCCCATAGCTAACATGTAAATTATTAATGGTAAGCATTATTCCACCCCCAAGTATGCTTCTATAACACTAGGATTATTTTGGATTTCACTAGGATTGCCACTTGCAATAAGGCTACCATGATCCAATACATATATTCTATCACAAATACCCATTACAACCTCCATATGATGCTCAATCAAAAATATGGTCAAATTGAACTCCTTTTTAATATCAGCAATAAATGCCATTAAGTCTTGAGTTTCTTGAGGATTCATACCTGCTGCAGGTTCATCTAGTAAGAGTAGTTTAGGATCAGTGGCTAAAGCTCTTGCAATTTCTAGTCTTCTCTGTTTACCATAAGGAAGCGAAAAACTCTTTTCATCTCTTTCTTCGAAAAGACCTACCTTCTCCAAAAGATATTTGGATTTTTCGTACATATCATGCTCTTCCTTAATATACTTAGGTGTTCTTAGAACTGATGAAAACCAATTGGATTCAAGTCTCAAATGATTTCCAATAAATACATTTTCTAAGACTGATAAGTCCTTGAACAATCTAATATTTTGGAAGGTTCTACAAATTCCTATATGAGCAATTTCATCTGGTCTTAGTCCTACAACGCTAGTTTCTTTTCCATCTGGTCTGAATATAATATTCCCTTCAGTAGGTTTATAAACACCTGTCACCATATTGAATGCGGTAGTTTTTCCTGCGCCATTTGGTCCAATCAAGCCTACGATCTCTCCATCATGGATCTCAGCTGAAAAACTATTTACTGCAACAACTCCACCAAATCTCATAGTTACATTGTCAATTTTTAGCATATCTTCCCCTCACTTTCTCTAGGGTTGACTTTATAATATTGTCCTTTTTAAATATAACAACCATCATCAATAACAATGAAAATACTACCATTCTTAGTCCAGGTAAGGCTGGAGTAACAATGAAACCCAAGTTTAAAGATCCATCTAAGAATCTTAAAGCTTCCATAGCTATTGTAATAACAATAGCAGAAATAGCAGTTCCATTTATGTTTCCCATACCACCTAGAACAACGATCAACAATATATTAAAGGTCAAAGCAAGCTTAAACATTTCAGGGGATATAGTTCCTAAGGATACTGCTAGTAAAGCTCCACCAACTCCTGCTAAAAATGAACTTAGTGTAAAGCTAAGTACCTTGTGCTTAAATAGGTTGATACCCATACTTCTTGCAGCTATTTCATCCTCACGTACCGCCATAAATGCTTTACCATAGCTTCCCTTCATTAGCAATTTCATAAAGACTATAGTGGCTATGGCAAAGGCCCCAGCCCAGAGTAAATTTATCTTTGGACTTCCACCAAACATTGATGCTATATAATCAGCATTCTTTGCAGGAATCCCTTTAAGCCCCAAAGCTCCATTGGTAATATCCTGTAGGTTTATGATTACAATTCTTATAATCTCTGAAAATCCCAAAGTAGCAATAGCTAAATAGTCATCTGTTAGCTTCAATACAGGGGCTCCAATTAAAAAACCAAAGATTGCAGCTACCACACCACCCATAAGAACAGCCAGTACAAATGGCAAATTCAAATTAAGTAATGCAGGTAATATGGGCTTCATGTAGAAATTCATTTCCTTCATTTCAGCTGTCATAGTAAGAAGAGCTACAGTATAGGCCCCAATCGCCATAAAGCCAGCATGTCCCAGTGAAAATAAACCTGTAAGACCATTTATCAAATTCATACTCAATCCTAGAATGATATATATCATACATAGATTGATAATTCTAACCTTGTAGCTATCCAATGTAATATTCAATACAACTAACACTACTAGAGCCGCCACGACAAGCAAAATGTTTTTAGTAAATTTATTATTCTTCATGGCTACACCTTCTCTGCTATTTTCTCTCCCATTAAACCAGTTGGTTTAATAAGAAGTATTACAATCAATAGAACAAACGCAAATGCATCTCTATATCCAGTTAAGTTAGGTAACAAGGCTATAATCATTATTTCTCCTAAGCCCAATATAAACCCACCTATTACAGCACCTGTAATGTTTCCAATCCCACCTATTACAGCAGCTATAAAACACTTTATTCCTGGCATAACACCCATTAAAGGTATTAGCTGAGGATATTTGATTCCCCACATAATGCCTCCAACAGCCGCTAAAAATGAGCCTATAAAGAAGGTAAATGATATAACTGCATTTATATTGATTCCCATCAAACTTGCAGCTTCATAATCCTTTGAAAGCGCTCTCATGGCCATTCCAGTTTTAGTCTTTTGAATAATAAAGGTTAAAGCAACCAATAACAAAATAGTAACTATTGGTATTATTATAGATATAATTCCTATGGAAACACCACCTATATTAAGGGTCTTGTTTAAAACATCAGGAATTGGGAATGCCTTAGGTCTTCCACCAAATACTAAAGTACCTAGATTTTGTAGCAAGAATGATGCACCGATTGCAGATATCAAAATTGTAATCTTTGGCGCTTCTCTAAGTGGCCTGTAAGCCAATTTTTCCAACAAAAGTCCTACCATTCCAGTAATAACAGATGATAAAATGAAAACTAACCACCATGGTAGAGGTGTATATATTATGCCATAATATGTGATATAGGCACCCAGCATGAAAATATCACCATGGGCAAAATTGATAGTCTTAAAATACCATATACCAGGGTATAACCTATAGCGATTAGGGCATATAGACTACCAAGGGATGTTCCATTCGCCAGATGTTGTAGGAATACTTGAAAGCTCATAATCCTTCCTCCAGTCATTAAAATCAGTGAAGAGTTAGGAGGCAAGAGTGAAGAGGTAAAACCCAAGACAGTTTTTACCTCTTATCTATCTTTACCTCTTATCTCTAAAATCTTACCTCTTACTTATTTTTTATTTCGTTGGTTCTACAGTTGTCAAGTATACGAATTGTCCGCCATCAACTTTATTAATAACAGCTGATTTTACTGCATCTCCATTTGTATCTAGAGTGATTTTTCCAGTTGCTCCTACGAAATCAGTAGTTCCAGCTAATGCATCTCTTATAGCTACAGAATCTGCTGAGTCAGCTCTTGTTATAGCATCGATTATAACCATATATGCATCGTATCCTAGTGCTGCGAACGCATTTGCATCTTTACCAAATTTTTCTTTATAATCATTTAAGAAAGTTTCTGATACTTCAGTAACTGGTGATTGAGCTGTAAAGTGTGTTGAGTAAACTGCGCCTTCAACTGCTTCTCCACCAATTGATAGGAATTCAGGTGATTCCCAAGTATCTCCACCAAGAATAGGTGTAGTGATTCCTAAATCTCTAGCTTGTTTAATAAGTAATGCTGATTCACCATAGTTTCCTGGTGCAAATATTACGTCAGGATTCAATTGTTTAACATTTGTAAGTTGAGCTGAGAAATCTTGATCTCCAGCATTGTATGATGTAGTTGCAACTATGCTAGCTGCATCGCCTGTTAAAGCTGTAAATGAATCTACGAAATACTTTGAAAGTCCTACTGAATAGTCATTTTGTACGTCTTGAATTATAGCTGCTTTTTTAGCACCAAGTTCATTAAATGCGTAGTTTGCCATTACAGTACCTTGGAATGGGTCTATAAAACAAACTCTGAAATAATAATCGTTATTTAAGGTAACAAGTGGGTTTGTTGGTGAACAACCTACCGCTGGAACCTTAGCATTTTTAACGATATCTCCTGCAGCCATGGATAATGAGCTACCATAAGATCCTATAATAGCAACAACTTTATCCTGTTCTATCAATTTTGAGGCAGCATTTGCCGCTTCTACCTTGTCTGACTTGTTGTCAACAATTACTAATTCTACTTTCTTTCCTAATACTTCACTTACCTTTTCATTAGCAAGCTGTATACCTTCTACTGTCATTTCTCCACCAGCAGCGTTAGCTCCTGTCATAGGCTCCATTACACCTATTTTTATAACATCACTGCTTGACCCACCTGTTGTTGACTGACCAGCACATCCAGCTAAGGACGCTAGAACTAAAACCACAGATAATACTAATAGAATCTTCTTTTTCATAGAATTGCCCCCTTTATTGATATTCATTTCAGAATATTGTAATAACATTATACTCCGAAGGTTTTATAATGTCAAATGCAATTAAACGCCTAAATTCCTCTAATTTCAACGTTTACAGAGATATTTGCATGCTCTCTTGTGATAATATAGTAAAGTTATTTT
>CAYZZR010000042.1:0-13944 GCA_964482775.1 uncultured Tissierella sp.
ACTACGACTTTTTCAAGAGAAGGAAAGAACTTTTGGATTCAAAGAACTCTACCAATAAGCACGGAAGATCAAATATATGGGAGAACCTTAGCTGCTCTAATGGTTCAGCTATTGGGTATAGCGGCACTTTTAATTGCCTTGTTCTTTATAATAGATATAGATCCTATAAGTGTTATAATAATCATTGTTTTAGGTGTTTTAATTAGTATTCCAATGACTTTAATAGGTATGATTATAGATATTTTAAGGCCAATGCTTACTTGGACTAATCCACAGCAAGCTATGAAACAGAATTTAAATGTGTTGATTGGAATGGGAGTAGGAGTGCTCTATTTAGGTGGCTTATTTTTTTTAGTGAGATTTATGCTTAATAGAGTAGATATGTATTTGATATACTTGATATTAGTTGGAATAATGATTATTTCATCTTTTATATTCTTTAGGATATTAAAAGCTTTGATTATCAAACAATTTAAAGAAATTGAATAAAAAAATAATGGATGACTGCTAAAGTCATCCATTTGTATTACATGCTTCTTGAATAATATTCAACCACTAATTGGTCTTCTATTTCTATCGGTACTTCATTTCTTTCAGGAGCCTTTATAAGCCTAGCTGAAAAATTATCTTCATCCTTTTCTATATATGGAAGTGTATTTAGTAATGCATTTTGGAAGTTTTCCTTAAACATTTCTATATCTCTTGATTTTTCCTTTAGGGAAATAACATCTCCAACTTCACATAGATATGAAGGAATATCTATTCTTTTGCCATTTACAAGTATATGTCTATGAACTACCATTTGTCTAGCTTGCCTAATAGAAGAAGCAAATCCCATTCTATAAACTAAGTTATCAAGTCTTGATTCAAGTATTTTTACTAAAGCATGACCTGTTTGTTCAGAGGATTTCTTGGCCATTATAACATACTTAACAAATTGTTTTTCCATTACTCCGTAATATGCTCTAAGTCTTTGCTTTTCTAAGAGTTGTTGACCGTATTCAGTCAATTTTTTATCTGCTCTACTTGTTCCCTTTGTTGCTCTGTTCATTGCTTTTGGGTGACCACTTACATTTAACCCTAGTCTTCTAGATTGTTTAAATCTAGGTCCCATCATTTTAGCCATTTCATTATCATCTCCGTATAAGATTTGCCGCGGTGATTTTAAAAGCCAAGGATATCATACCATATTACTAGGGTATTGTAAATTTAAATATTGTTCTTTAAATCAATTTTACCAAACTGGAATAGATGAACCCTTTGAATCTTCTGCAATGATAGCCTTAACCTCATCTGTTTGATATAGCTCTACGATACGATTATATGCTTGATTGTCTTTATCTTCTGTACGTACAACTATTATATTGATATATGGGTTGTCGCCAGTTGCTGTTTCTTCAAGGATTAAAGCATCTTCTGTAGGAATAAATCCTGCATCACGTGCTACACCTGAGTTAATAGCCGCTAGAGGAACTTCTTCTAATGAAGCTGGAATGTTAGTTGCTGCTAATTCTATAATTTCAAATCCTCTAGGATTTTCTATATCCTTCAATGTTGGTGTATTTCCTGCTGTTGGATCTACACTTATAAGTCCATTTGCTTGTAATAGAAGAAGGGATCTACCACCATTTGTTAAATCATCAGGAATTACTATTTTAGCACCGTCTTCAATTTCATCAATTGATGTAAGTTGCTTTGAATAAAGTCCTAATGGTGCTAAGGAAGTTTCTCCTATAACAGTTAAATCATAACCATGTTGTTCAACTTCTGTATTTAAATATATATAATGTTGGAATGCATTCATTTCTATTTCACCTGCATCAAGTGCAGCATTTGGTAGTGGATAGGAGTCAAAGAATACTAATTCTATATTGATATTTTCTTTAGCTGCTTCTTCTTTAATATGATTCCAAGTTTTTGAATCGCTTCCAGTTAAGCCTACACGAACCAAAGTAGGTTCGCTAGGGTCTGTGCTTTCTACTTCTGTAGCTGCATTATTTGAACCACATCCTACTAATGCTAATGATAAAACTAATAATAAAGTTATAAGTATTTTTTTCATTTTCAATCTCCTTTTTAATGTGATGTTTTTTTAATGATTATATTCCCTATAAATTGAATTATTGAAACAAAGATCAATATTACTATTACTGAAACATAAGTTATGTCTTGATAAAATCTGTTGTGTCCATATCTGATAACGAATGAACCAAGACCACCTCCTCCTACGGCACCACCCATGGCTGTCAATCCCAATAGACTGATTGCGGTAATTGTTGTAGAGCGGGCCAAGGCTGGTATACTTTCTTTAAGATAAACTCTAAATATTATTCCTATAGGAGATATTCCCATGGATTGTGCTGCCTCTATAAGTCCTTTATCAATATCTGATAGAGCCATATCAACTTGCCTTATATAGAAGGGAGTACATCCAACAACTAATGGGAATATTGCTCCTTTTACTCCTATAAAGGTACCTGTTATTAGCTTTGTTAATGGAATAAGTGCAGTTATCAAAATAACAAAGGGTATAGAACGAAATAAGTTAACTAGTTTATCGATTATTTGATGGATAATATTGTTTTCAAGTATATTGCCTTTTCTAGTTACAACCAATAATGTTCCTAAAAACAATCCTACAATTAAGGAATAAATACCGGATAGAGAAAGCATTTGTAAGGTTTCGCCTATACTCTTAAAAAATTCATCAGAATAATCTATTAGATTAGGAATATATTGTTCTAATATTTCAAGCACTTTTAATCACCTCTACTTTAATTTCATTGTTTTTCAAGTATTCTATAACGGATTCCTGGTTTTCTTCTTGACCACTTAATATTACTATCATAGATCCAAGTATGGTTTCAGAGATTATTTCAACATTTGCAAATATGATACTAGCATCTACATTGAATTTTTTAGATACTTGAGATATCATAGCCTCTTTAGTATTGGAACCAAAGAAGTCGAGTCTACATATCTTTTGACCTGTTTCTAAATCTACTATTGCTGCATTTTCATTTACCAAATCATCAATTCTTGATAGATTAGAAGTAGTACTTATAAAATCCTTAGTTATTTGTGCTTCTGGATGTGAGAAGATTGAAACCACATCATTTAATTCCACCACATTTCCATCTTCCATAACTGCAACCCTATGACAAATATCCTTAATTACACTCATTTCATGGGTTATGATTACTATGGTTATACCAAGCTTTTTGTTGACATCCTTTAAAAGCTTTAGGATTGATTGTGTTGTCTGAGGATCCAAGGCTGAGGTAGCCTCGTCACACAACAATATACCAGGTTTATTTGCCAAGGCTCTTGCAATAGCAACTCTTTGTTTTTGACCTCCAGATAGTTGGGAAGGATAGGCTTTGGCCTTGTCTGAAATACCAACCAATTCTAAAAGTGATTTTACTCTGTCCTCAATATCCTTTTTACTTATACCTTGATATTTTAAAGGGAAGGCTACATTTTCAAAAACTGTTCTTGATCCTAGAAGATTAAATTGTTGAAAGATCATTCCAATTTTTTGTCTTTTGTTTCTTAAATTCTTTTCATTTAGGGTACATAGGTCTACTCCATCGATGAGTACCTGACCCTTTGTAGGTCGTTCTAGTAGATTTATGCATCTAACTAGAGTACTTTTTCCAGCACCACTATATCCAATGACTCCGAAGATTTCTGCTTCTTCAATCTTTATATTTACATCCTTCACTGCATGGACTGTGCCGCTTTCGGAATCAAAGGTCTTAGAGACATCTATTAATTGAATCATTATTTATCTCTCCTTGCTTTGATTTTTTACATTTTCTAAGTGTTGAGCCTTGATTTCTTCTAGTAGCTTAGGATCTAAGATGATATCTAAAGCAGTATGTGCTAGAAGTTTAGCTCCTAATCCAATTGAGTTCAAGCCCAATTCGCTTTTTGATGCTTCTCTAAATTCAATACTATGACCAGCTATATATTCATTTGATATGTTTATATGTGGCTGAATTGTTGGAACCACTTGACTTACATTACCTATATCTGTTGAACCACTACCTTTTTTAGGAGTTTCAGATGCTACAAATTCACCATATCTATTTAAGTGTTTTTCATAAATTTGATCAAATATAGGAGTAGGCACCATATTATCTACACTATTTTGAAATAAACCAAATTTGTAATCTGCACCAGTTTGAAGTGCTGCTCCTTTTACTATATTTTCAAATTTATTATACAAATCTGTAAGAATTGGTCTTGATTTAGCTCTTAGATAAAATCTAGCACTGGCATATGCTGGAACTACATTGGCTGCTTCACCACCATTTGTTATAACTCCATGGATTCTTACATCATCTGTTAGATGTTGTCTTAGAGCATTAGATGCATTGTATACTTGAATAATTGCATCTAGTGCATTTATTCCTTTTTCTGGAGCACCTGCTGCATGAGATGATTTTCCAAAGAATTCTACATCAACAGGATCATTGGCTAAGGATGTTCCGGTAAGACCGTGTTCATAGCCAGGATGTACTCCAAGAGCAATATCTACATCCTTGAAAAAGCCTTCTCTTACGAAGCTACCTTTTGAGCTACCATTTTCGCCGCCTTCTTCTCCAGGAGTACCATATACTCTTATTTCTCCGCCTACTTGGTCAATAACTGATTTTAGGGCCACAGCTGCTAGGGATGAGGTAGCACCAAATAGATTGTGACCACATGCATGACCTATACCTGGTAGAGCATCGTACTCAGCAAGAAAGACTACAACAGGACCGTCCTTTTCACTCTTATATCTGGCATCAAATGCTGTTCGATGACCAGCTACATCTAAATTGACTTGGAAGCCTTCAGTTTTTAATTGAGCAGCCAAGGTCTTACTTGCAAAAAATTCATAGTTACTAACCTCTGGCTTGCTGTGAATATCTAAGGCTATAGTTTGATATTCTGATAATTTACTTACTGCAGTTTCATCGATTAATTCTCTAATATTTGACATTTGAATTCCTCCTTTAGGGTTATATCAGCATTAGCGCAGTCTCGCAACACAAATCCATTTGCTCCTTATAGTCGCATGGATTTGGTGCTCATTGCCTTTTTGTCCAATGAGCCACAGCGAATTGCAGACAAAACGGACCGTGTAATGCGTTTGACCTACTTACAACTCACTACGTTCGTTGAGTTAGGTCATAAAAAAAAGAGCATATCCATCCTTATATATCAAAAAGGATGAGCATGCTCATGTTACCACCTTAGGTTCATATTAACCTCACGGTTAATATCTCATAGGGTACAATCATACCCTGCCGCTATAACGGGCGAACCCGAAGATACTTACTTGCCTTCAGTACCATGACTCCAAGACCATTTTCTCCCTGCTTCTACTTATCTACTTTCACCAAACGTAGACTCTCTGTAAAGCTTTCACAAAGTTACTCTTCTTTTCTAAGTCATTTAAAAATATTAAATCTTCATTGTGTTTCTAACTTGTTTTTTACACTATACATTATTCAAAAATATTTGTCAATAAGAAAATGAAAAATATTTTTATAGGTAATAAATAAAAAAGAAGACTTTTACTAATCCAATTTTATTGAAATCTATTTCTAAAACATTATATTAATGTTATATTAGAAATAGGACTAAAAACTGAAATATAGAGGATATAAGTGTTTAGATTATTATTTGAATGGTAAATGGGGGTATAGAATTTGAAGATATTTATTAGTGCCGATATTGAAGGAGTATGTGGTTGTACTGCCTGGGATGAAACTGAAAAAGGTAAGGATGGTTACGAATATTTTGCCAAACAAATGACCCTTGAAGTAAAGGCTGCTTGTGATGGTGCAAATGAATCCGGTGTAAATGAAATTTATATAAATGATGCTCATGATAGTGGAAGAAATATAGATCACAATCTATTGCCAAAGAATACTAAGCTTATAAGAGGCTGGTCAGGTGGAAACTATTCTATGGTAGATGAATTAGATGAATCTTTTGATGCTTTGATGTTTATTGGGTATCATTCTGCTGCTAGTAAGTCTAGTAATCCCTTGTCACATACAATGACGACTTCTTTGGACTATATCAAGATAAATGGTAAGATTGCTAGTGAGTTTCTTATTCACTCATACATAGCAGCATATTTAGGAGTTCCCGTTGTTTTCTTATCAGGGGATAGTGGATTATGTTCAGAAGCTTTAGAGCTAAATAAGAATATAAAAACTGTAGCTGTCAAGGAAGGCAAGGGAAATTCAACTATCAATATACATCCTCAGTTAGCTATAGACTTGATTAGAAGTAATGTTAGATTAGCTTTGTCTAAAGCTGCTATTGAAGGCTGTATAATTGAATTACCTAAGGAATTTGATCTTGAAATAAGATATAAGGAGCACAAGGATGCATATAAGGCATCGAATTACCCAGAAGTAAGTCAGTTAGATGAAAATACAGTCAATTATAAGTCAAAAGATTATGTTGAAGTACTTAGAATGATGAATTTTTTAATTTAGAAAGAGGGAATTATGGACAGAGAAGAAATTGATGACAGGCAGATTCGAAAAAAGATTTTATCAATGCTAATACCAATTACAGCTGAAAATATTTTGCAGATGACTGCAGGAGTTGTTTCAATGGCAATGGTTGGAAGAATTGACGCCTTGGCAGTAGGAGCCATAGGCATGAGCAATATTTTCTTTAGGATTATATGGTCTATATTTAAAGGAATTTCTACAGGAGCATCTGTATTTGTTGCGCAAAGCTATGGTGCAAATAACTATAAAAGGCTTATGAGAGTATCAGAGCAAGCCTTTATCTTGTCTCTTGGAGCATCTTTGATTTTACAACAAATACTCTTTTGGAATGCAGAAAGTCTGCTGAAGATATTTAACCCTACTCCTGGACTTTTAGCTAATGGAACCTTGTATGCTCAGATAATCTCTTGGAGTTTGCCATTTGCTGCTATTATTCTTCTAGTAGGTGGGATTCTACAAGGTATGGGAAATGCAAAGACACCAATGATAATTATTGGCTTGTTAAATATTGTAAATATCGTTTTTAGCTTTTTGTTGATATTTGGTAAATTGGGTTTTCCTGTCCTAGGCTTAAAGGGAGCGGCCATAGCCTACAATATTTCTTATATTGTAGCAGCTCTTGTTGGACTATATGTCTTGTTTAGTAAGGATGGGACCTTTGCTAAAATTGGTGATAAATTCAACCTTGCTTTCAACAAATTAGAGGCCTATGAATTATTAAAAATTGGATTACCTAATTCATTTGAGATTAGCTTTTGGCAGTTTGCATCCATACTGATGACAAGAGCTATATTGACATACGGAGAGACAGCTTATGCGGCCTATCAACTTGGCTTACAAGCAGAAGCCCTATCATATATGCCAGCTGCTGGATTTGCAATTGCAGCTTCAACTTTTATAGGACAATCCATAGGGTCTAAGAATAGTGAACTAGGTAGAAAATATCTAAAGAGCCTTATAAAATATAGTATTCTAATTACCTTGATAGCTGCGTCAATGCTTGTATTTTTACCTAAAGTTATAATGAGAATCTTAACAGATAATCCAGAGGTTATAGCTATAGGAGCATCATATTTATTTATTACAGGTTTGGTGCAGGTTCCACAAAACTTAAGTTCATTACTTGGTGGAGCTTTAAGAGGGGCAGGTTTTTCAAAGATACCTATGGTTATTGCTGGTGTTGGATTATGGATTGTGAGAATTCCACTTGTACTTTTTTCAACTTATATTTTAGGTTGGGAAATTCATTGGATTTGGGTTATATTGGGTATAGATTTAACAATAAGATTTATTCTTTCTCTTTTCATTTTTAAGAGAAAAGATATATTTAACAATAACTATTAGTGATAAAGGAGGAGAATATGAGTATATTAATTAAAAATATTGATTTATTACCTATGGATGGCAATGATGAAATAATTAAATCTACAAATATTTATCTTGAAGGAGATAAGATTACCCATATAGGGGAACTCTTGGAGGGTAAAGAAGTTGAAAGGGTAATCGATGGAAAAAACAAAGTAGCTATGCCTGGGTTAATAAATTCACACACTCATATTGGGATGTCATTATTAAGGAATTTTGCTGATGATGTACCATTGCATGTGTGGCTAACTGAGAAGATTTGGCCAGTTGAGGATAAGCTAAATGAAAAGGATCTGTATTGGGGTTCTCTTCTTAGCATGGTTGAAATGATTCAATCAGGAACAACAACATTTAATGACATGTATTTTATTATGGATGAAGTAGCAAAGGGTGTTGAGGAATCAGGTATTAGAGCTATGCTTACAAGAGGCTTGGTGGAAGAAAAAAACAATCCTGATAGAAAATTAAATGAAGCAAGAGAATTGTATAAGAATTGGCATGGTAAAGCTAATGGCAGAATTAGAACTATGGTTGCACCACATGCTCCTTATACCTGTAGTGATGAATTCCTTCTAAAGACAATGGATTTAGCTAAAGAACAAGGCACTGGTATTCACATACATCTTTCGGAAACAAAAAAAGAAGTAGAGGACAGTATCAAGCTTCATGGCAAGTCACCTATAAAGCATGTCTATGATTTAGGAATGCTTGATTTACATGTTGTAGGTGCTCATTGTGTTCATGTAGATGATTCAGACATTGAACTTATGCTTGAAAAGAATTTTTATCCTGTAAACAACCCTGGTAGTAATTTAAAACTTGCTAGTGGCTTTGCTCCAGTAGATAAGATGTTAAAAAAAGGTGTTAAGGTTGCACTTGGCACAGATGGTTCATCAAGCAACAACAATCTAAATATGTTTGAAGAGATTAATCTAGCTGCAACTATTAATAAAGCTATAAATCTTGATGCTGAAAGTGTACCAGCTATAAGTGCTCTTAAGATGGCAACTATAAATGGAGCCCATGCACTAAATTGGTCTAAAGAAATAGGATCAATAGAAGTAGGTAAGAAAGCAGATATAATACTAATAGATTTAGATAAGCCTCATTTATATCCAAGACACAATATCATCTCATCCTTAGCCTACAGTGCAGCTGGAAGTGATGTAGATACAGTTATTATAGATGGAAAAATTATTATGGAAAAAAGAATAATCAAAACTTTAGATATAGAAAAAATTATGTACATGGCTCAAAAACAGGCTATGGACTTAGTTTCAAGATAAAAAAATAATTTTAAAAAAACATTTGACAGATGTAACAATTCCTAGTAATATAGTATATATTAAATGAAATGAATAAATAGCGTTGATTTGGTAAAGTATATTATATGAAGTATCAAAGAGAGGATTCCATTGGTGGGAGGAGTCTATATGGATATAATAGAAGTGCACCAAGGAGCACTTAATCGAACTTTTAGTAGATTAAGACGGAGGTTCCCGTTATAGAACTAGAGTATGAAAGTACTTGAATACAAGTTGGGACTTAGGTCCTAAACAGAGTGGAACCGCGAAATCAACCTTTTGCCTCTGTATATTTATATATACATTGGTAAGAGGTTTTATTTATGCCCTAACCCGATTTGTGAAACAAATCGATGGTAGGTCAAACGCAATGAGCACCAATTTTGCACGACCAAAGGGAGTGAACAAAATTGAGTTGCGAGACTGCGATTATTTTAAGGGAGGAATATCAATGATTTATCAAAGTATAACTGAAACAATAGGGTCAACACCATTAGTTAAAATCAACCATACAGAAAAAGGAATGGCAGAAATATTAGTAAAATTAGAAAGCTTCAATCCTGGAGGAAGTGTCAAGGATAGACCAGCTTTATATATGATTTTAGATGCTGAGAAAAAAGGATTGTTAAAAGAAGGAGATACAATTATAGAAGCTACTAGTGGCAATATGGGAATAGCATTATCTATGATTGGTGCAGCTAGAGGATATAAAGTTATTATTGTTATGCCAGATACAATGAGTGTTGAAAGAAGAAGAATAATGACTGCATACGGTGCTGAATTGGTATTAACAGAAGGAAAGTTTGGAATGAAGGGATCAGTAGACAAGGCTGAAGAGCTTGCAAAGGAAAAAAACTATTTCTTAACTAGACAATTTTCGAATGAAGCAAATCTTTTATCCCATATTGAAACAACAGCCAGGGAAATACTTGCTGATACAGAAGGGAAAATTGATGCCTTTGTTGCAGGAGTTGGTACAGGTGGAACTATTAGTGGTGTAGGTAAGATTCTAAAGGAATATAATAAGGATATACTAACTGTTGCAGTTCAACCAGTCAAGTCACCGGTCTTAACAGGAGGATCACCATCAAGTCATGGAATTCAAGGTATTGGTGCAAACTTTATTCCTGATATTTATGATAAAGATGCAGTAGATGAAATTATAGATATGACAGAAGAAATAGCATATGAAGCTGCAAGAGATTTAGGCAAAAATGAAGGAATACTTGCAGGAATGTCATCAGGAGGAAATTTTGCAGCCGCTATTGAAGTAGCCAAAAGACTAGGAGAAGGAAAAAGAGTAGTTACAGTTTTACCTGATACAGGTGAAAGATATTTATCAACGGTATTATTTGCACAAGAGTAGGGGTGATATTATGTTTAAATTTATCATGGAACAAGGAAGGGTTATATTAGAAAAGGATCCAGCTGCAAAAAATATAGTTGAAGCTATATTTTCATCCCCTGGGCTAAGGGCTATCGTTTATCATAAAATCTCACATTATCTATATAAAAAAGATAAACTTTTTCTAGCTAGAATGGTTTCTCAAAGAGCAAGACGTAAAACTGGAATAGAAATTCATCCAGGAGCAACTATAGGAGAAGGGTTGTTTATAGATCATGGAATGGGAATTGTAATTGGAGAAACTGCCGAAATTGGAAATAATGTCACCTTGTTTCATGGCGTTACACTTGGAGGTATAGGTGGAGAAAAGGGTGAAAAGAGACATCCAACAGTAGGTGACGATGTGTTAATTGGTGCAGGAGCTAAGATTCTTGGTCCTATAACAATTGGGAAAGGTGCAAAAATTGGAGCTAATGCAGTAGTATTAGAGGATGTCCCAGCATATACAACAGCAGTTGGTATACCTGCAAAAATTATATATAAAAAATCAAAAGACTATATATATGCAATTTAAAAAACCTCCCAAGAGTCATCTTGGGAGGTTTTTTAAAGCTATTCTATTGGAAGTATTATCTCAAATTCAGTTCCTTCTCCTAAAGTGCTTTTTACACTTATACTGCCATTATGAGCTTCAACTATTGACTTAACTATGGAAAGACCAAGACCAGAACCACCTGTGGCCTTGTTTCTAGAAGTATCAACTCTATAAAATCTATCGAATATATGAGGTAAATCCTCTTTTCTTATACCGATACCATTATCTTTTACAATGAGTCTAATGGAATTCTTTAATCTAGTAAGTTCTATATATACCTCTCCAGAATCATTTATATATCTTAAGGAATTAGTTAGTAGATTGTTCAATATCTGATTAAATTTATCTTTATCCATTAAAACATCAAGATCCTTATCAAGTGAATGTTTAAGGATAGATCCTTTATTTTCAAATATTGGGATATAAGATGTAATAATATTTTCAAGTTCAGATGAAATATTAAACCTAACTTTTTTAATTAGCATACTATAGCCATCTTGAGTAAATGAATCCCTTAGGTTATCCACCAAACCAGAAAGCCTTGCTACTTCTTTCAGTAATATATTAAGATGTTCATCATTTGCTTCCCAAACTTTATCCATAATTGCTTCTAAATGGGTATTTAGTGTTGTAATAGGAGTCCTTAATTCATGAGAAATATCTGAGGCGTACCTTTTTCTTAGGTCATCTTGTTTTGCCAAACTATCTCCTAAATAATTTATGGTATCAGCTAGCTCAACTATTTCAATTGTATTGGTGTTTACATTGGCTTTTGCCTTTAGATTTCCATTTCTAATTTTATTTGCTGTATTTGTAATATTGATCAAAGGCTTGGTCATTCCCCTAGAAAGAACAATGCTTACAATTATACCTATTATAACTGCAAAGATACCTGATGCTATAAAAGATTTTGTCAATGTATCCTTAAATATTATGGCACTATCTGTAAGATATGAATTATCAATATAGCCAATAATTAATGAACCGATTTTTAAATCTTCATCTAATAGTTCATATTCTTTTTCTATATAATTTCCTTCTGGTATCCTATTCATCATATTTCTTCGATTTCTTCCCATACCCATTCCATGGCCCATTCCAGCACTTGAATCGTATAATATAGTCCCTTCATTATTTTTAATAGTAAGATCAATATTTTCATTTGTAGTATAGTGCATTAACTCCATATTAGATAAATTGAAATCATTATTTATTATTAATTGATTTATATTTTCATAGATATTTTCAAATCTTATGGCTTGTTCTTTTTCGAGGTAACCTTCAAAACGATTATTTATCATATAGTTAGAGATAAGTGATACTATGATAATCGATAATAAAATTGAAAGAACAAAGCTAAAGATAAGTTTTTTAGATAAGCTCATGACCATACCTCCTATTGTTACTTATTATTATACAACTAAATTGTATAGAAATTATGGAGTTTCTTCATAATTCCTCCACAATTTCTTAATAATATATAATTATCAAAGAAAGGAGAGATTTTAAATGAAGAAAATAATTATTGCATTAAGTTTAGTATTAGCGTTGAGCATAGGTTCAGCAATTGTGTATGCAGAGTCAAATGTTGACCTTGAGCAATTAGAGTTTCACAAGGAGAGAATGGATTATAGAAGAGATGAATTAAAGGAAGCCCTAGAAGAAGGAGAAATTACTGACCAGGAGTATAAGACATGGACTGAGCATTTCGATTATATGGATGAATTTCATCAAGAAAATGGGTTCCTGAATATGGGCAATGGTTTTGGAGGATGCCATAGAGGCGGAAATAACAATCGTCAAGGCTTTGGTAGAGGAATGATGGGTAATGGCTGGAACTAAAATCTAAATCAATTTAGCTTGTAGCCAGCACCATATACTGTAGTTATTAAGACAGGAGTTTTGGGGTCATCCTCAAGCTTCTGTCTTATATTTTTTATATAAGTATCTATTGTTCTATCATAACCCTCATATTCGTAGCCAAAGGCTGCTTCAATAAGTTGTTCTCTGGAGAGAACTCTTCCTGTATTTTCAATAAATGCTACTAAAACTTTAAATTCATTAGAAGTTAATTCAATATTTATATCATCTTTTTTTACAATCATACTTTCTAATTCAACAAGTATCCTGCCATCATTTATAATTAGTCTTTCTGCTAGAGGTTTATTTATATCTGTTCTATAGCTTCTTCTTAGTAAAGCCTTCACTCTAGTAACAAGTTCTCTTGTACTAAAGGGCTTAGCTATATAATCATCTGCCCCAATTGTTAAGCCTTCAATCTTACTATCCTCATCTGTTTTGGCAGTAAGCATAATAATTGGTACATCTGATATAGCTCTAATTTTTGAACAAACCTCTTCACCAGAAATCCTAGGTAGCATTAAGTCTAAAATAATTAAGTGAATATCCTCATCATTAAAAATCCTTAGGGCTTCTTCTCCATCCATTGCTTTTAAAACTCTAAAATTTTCTTTAGAAAGATAAGCGTTTATTACATCAAGAATATTTTTCTCATCTTCAACAACTAAAATATTGTATGTCTTCATTCTTATCACCTAATTATTAATATACCCTCCAAAATTTTTTCCTATCATTATAGTAATAAGAATAATCACATCTGGGAATACTTTAGATAGTTATTCCAATTATGGGGGATTATTATGATTTCAAAAAATATTGTAGAAAACAAAAATAAAATTATGGATTTATTCAACAATTCATCAGATTTAGTAGTCTATGAATTTGAAACCTTGGCAAATACCAAGGCTTTGATCATATATATAAATGGGCTTGTAGATAAGAAGGCTCTAG